>JBKOYE010000172.1:0-6259 GCA_046725275.1 Verrucomicrobiota bacterium | reverse complement strand
TGGCAGGTCGATACGCTGCTGCTCGACGACGGATTTCAATATCTCCATCTCAAGCATCGGCTCGACATGGTACTGGTAGATAGGCAAGCGCCTTTTGGCAATGAATTCCTACTCCCGCGAGGAACGCTGCGTGAGACACCGCGCAATCTTCGCCGCGCCAGCTACATCTTTATTACCAAGAATACCGGCGAGCCTAATTTCGAGTTGATGCGACGCATCCGGCGTTACAATCGCACCGCCGAGGTCATCGAATGCGCGCACAAACCGCTTTATCTCCAGAATGTATTTACGGGCGAACAACTGCCGCTGGATGCCTTGCGCAACGCCTTCATCGGCTCGCTGTGCGCCATTGCTGCGCCGGAAAGTTTCGAGGGCGCTCTAACCAAACTCGGCGCGCACGTTGATCTGGCAAGGCGCTACATCGATCATCATTACTATACCGAGGCGGAACTGATCAGCTTCATCAATCGTTGTATCCGGCGTGACCTGGCGATGATCGTCACCACGGAAAAAGACTCGGTGCGCATGCCGCGTCTGCCCGAAGCCGAAGTGAAAGTGCCGATTTATTTTCTGCGGGTGGAAATCGAGGTTTTGAGCGGGCACGAGAGCTGGGAGCATTGCGTCGCCCGAATTTGCAAACCAAAGCCAATTCTGCCGCCCGAGCGTTTCTTCGCCTGAAGAGGCCTCGCATGACGAGCACAAAGTTCACTGAGAGGAAGAGAACAATCAGAAACTTAGTGTTCGTTGCGGACATTGTGCGAGCTTAGAATCCATGTCGGAGAAAGCGCAGCTCATCGTTGAAGGGAAAAAGCTAGCGGTATCGAACCTGAACAAGGTGCTTTACCCGAAGCCCGGTTTTACCAAGGGGCAGGTGATCGATTACTACATCCGCATTGCCCCCGTACTTTTGCCGCACCTGAAAGATCGCCCGTTGACGATGAAGCGGTATCCCGACGGAGTGGAAGGCGAGTTTTTCTACGAGAAGAACTGCCCGGCGCATCGGCCGAAATGGGTGCAGACCGCAAAGTTGTGGAGCGAAGGCAACCAGCGAATCATGCAATATTGCCTCGCCAACGATCTGTCGACCCTGGTCTGGGCAGCAAACCTCGCCGACCTCGAGTTGCACACGTCGCTCTCGCGCAAAAACAATATCGAACGCCCGACGATGATGGTGTTTGATCTCGACCCCGGCGCGCCTGCGGACATAGTCCAATGCTGTCAGGTGGGCATTTGGCTCCGCGATCTGCTGAGCAAACTGAAATTGAAAAGCTGGGCGAAGACCAGTGGATCGAAGGGTTTACAGGTTTATGTGCCACTGAATACTCCAGTGACTTACGACGACACGAAAGGTTTGTCGCGCTTGCTAGCCCAGCATCTGGAGCGAGAACATCCCGCTCTTGTCACCTCGAACATGTCCAAGGCGATGCGCAAAGGCAAAGTGTTTGTCGACTGGAGCCAGAATGATGAACACAAAACAACCATCTGCGTCTACTCACTGCGCGCAAAGGAAGAGCCTACAGTTTCCACACCGGTTACTTGGAATGAAGTAGAAAACTGCCTGAAAAAGAAAAACGCTGATCTTTTAAAATTCCGCTCTGATCAAGTCCTGGCACGAGTCGAAAAGTCAGACGATTGCTTCGAGCCAGTTGAAAAACTCAAACAAAAGCTGCCGAAGAAACGGGAGCTATGAACATTACCAGATAACATGAACAATCAGCTATGGTTTGACACGATCGGCTGGGTGGGAGCAGTAGCTCTGCTTATTGCTTATGCGCTGGTATCCCACAAAAAATTGGAGGGCGACTCGGCTGCCTTTCAGCTCCTGAACGTCGGCGGCAGTCTCCTCCTGGCCGCAAACACGATTTTTTATGGATCGTATCCTTCCACGTTTGTGAACCTCATCTGGGCAGCCATAGCCATTTTCTCGATCGCCACACGAAAGCAAGCTTCATCTCGATAGTTCAACCGATACGACAGAGAGCTTCTCCCACATGCGAAAGATCAATCTCAAAGACGTTCCCGAACATGAGCGAAAATCGCCAAAGGGACGATTCGGACGGGTGTCGAAGAATATTTCCATCGCGCTTGGGCGAGAGCCCGAGTCGCTCGATCTCTCAAAACGGCATCCGTTTGATCTTACGCTGGTCCGGATCCCGAAGGGCAACACGCTTTGCCCGTACCATGCGCACGCTGCTGAATCGGAGCTTTATCTTGTCGTGTCTGGGCGCGGCAGTGTGCGCGATAAGGAGGGCATAACCGAAGTCGGACCTGGCGACGCGTTTTTCTTTCAGCCCGGTGAAGCGCACCAGCTCAGCAACGCTGGTGACGAAGACTTTGTTTACTACGTCATTGCCGATAATCCGCGCAGTGGCGGTACAACGGGCGACTCCTGTTATTACCCGGACAGCGGCAAATGGGCGGTAACAACAGATGCAGTCGAAGAAATGATCGTGAAGGGAACGCAGACCGATTACTACGATGGTGAAGAATGACAAACAATGCGTAAGGTAAATATCAGCGACATCAAAGAAGAGCTGTGGCAATCGCCAGGCGGAAAATACGCAGTTTCCTTCAAAGGAATTTCTGAAGCATTGGGACGCGACCCAACTTCGCTCGATTTATCAAAGCGGCATCCGTTCGATCTCGAATGGAATCGAGTTCCTCCGGGAAAATGCAATTTCCCCTATCACGCGCACTCAGCTCAATGGGAGCTGTATTTGGTCATTTCGGGCAAGGGGACCGTTCGGCACAAAGACGGTAGAACCGAAGTTTCGGCTGGCGACGCATTCATCTTCCGCCCTGACGAACCGCATCAATCGATTAACTCTGGTGACGAAGATTTTGTCTTCTACGTGATCGCCGACAATCCGATCGGTGAATCGTCCTACTTTCCCGACAGTGGCAAATGGAAAGTGAATAAATCATCAGCGGCTGACCGCGTGGTGATTAAGGGGCGGGAGACGGATTATTTCAATGGCGAAGAATAGAGGAATCAAGAAACCACGAAGCCAAGACCTTTTCTGATTACAAGTCTTCGTGGATTCCTAGGTTCCAGGTTGAATCTGCTTTTCTGTGCGACCTCTGCGACCTCTGCGGCTAGATTTTGAGCATGGAACCGAACAAATCGACACAAGATTTTCCATACAAGACTTACCTCAACGTTCTGCACGGACCGCTTGAGCTGATCGATGTGCAGAAATTGGCAGATGCCTGCACTGATAAGTGGTACAACCAGACGCTTTGCCAGGTCAACGATTCTGTCGTGCGAATGGCAGTAGTTGAGGGCGAGTATCATTGGCATGAGCACAAGGACATCGATGAATTCTTTTTCGTGCTGGATGGGCGCTTCCTGATCGATCTCGAAGATCGCGTGATTGATCTTGCGCCGCGGCAGGGCTTTGTCGTGCCGAAGGGCGTGCGCCATCGCACGCGCGCTCTGGAACGAACGGTCATCCTGATGGTCGAGCGCGCGGACATTGTTCCAACCGGGGACTGAATGCCCAGCAAGTGAAAATCATTTCGGGCGGGCAAACCGGCGTTGATCGCGCCGCGCTCGATGTTGCGCTCAAGCGTGGAATTGAGTGCGGTGGTTGGTGCCCAGCCGGGCGCCTCGATGAATTCGGCAGGATTCCGGATCGATATCCAGTTCAGGAATTGGAAGCCGGTGGGTTCACGGAACGCACCTTGCAGAACGTAAAAGATTCCGATGGAACTGTCGTCATTTACTCGGGCAAGCTCTACGGCGGGAGTGAGCAAACAGTTCGCTTCTCCGTTGAGCTAAAGCGGCCGCATCAACTGATCGATAGTTCAACAATTTCAATTGAAGGCGCCACAAAGTTGATCGCGGATTTTGTTCGCAAGAACAAGATCGACATCCTGAACGTTGCGGGCCCGCGCCAGAGCGAATGGCCGGAAGGTTACGATTGGGCGTTTCGCGCGCTGGATCGCTCTTTGAACTCAATTGCGAGCAAGAGCACGAGGGGGAGCAAGAGACAGAATTATTCGTAACGCAGCGCTTTCACTGGGTCGAGCCGTGCAGCGAAGTACGCCGGGATCAGCGCCGCGAACGAACAGATCAAAAAGGCGCTGATGCAGATGATGGCAACGTCGTGCGGAATGACTTCGGCTGGAATCGACGAGAATTGATAAACTTCGCGCGGGAAAATCTCGATTCGCAACGTTGCTGCCAGCCACCGACTGAATTCGTTGCGGTAACGGATCAACGTCATGCCAAGACCCAAGCCAGTGAGCGTTCCAAAAAGGCCGACAATTGTTCCCTGGCCAAGAAAGACCCAAATGATTTGCGCTATGTTCGCTCCGAGCGCTTTCACAATTCCAATCTCGTGTCGCTTTTGCACCGTTACGGTGATCAGTGTGCTCATGATCCCGAACGCCGCGACGATCACGATGAAGAACAAAAGGAAAAACATCACCGTGCGCTCGAGCCGCACCGCTTCGAAATATTGGCGGTTCATGTCGATCCACGTCTGGGCGTATTCTGGCGGCTCGAGGAACTGCTGGATTTCCTGTTTCACGCGCTCGGCGCCATACGGGTTGTCCGTTTTAACCGTGATGCCGTGCAGAGCGTCACCGAGACCGTACAACTCTTGCCCGACGTAAACCGGGACGAGCAGAAACTCGGAATCGTGCAGGTAATGGCCGGTCTCAAAGATGCCGGTGACAGTCAGTTCTTTCGGGAGGATCACGTCGCGCAATTCGTCGATGGCTTTTTTTTCTTCTTCGCCCCTTGCGTTCTCCAGTTTTTTTATACTGTCGAGGACCTGGCCCAGATTGCCCGGCGAATAAATTGTGACCTTGTCGCCTGCGCTGACTCCAAGTTTTCGCGCCAGCTCAATCCCGAGCACGGTCGATTCGCCTTCCAGATCAAGCTTGCCGAATTTGATGAATTTTCGCAGCGGAATCACTTTTTCTTCCTGCTCGGGATCAACGCCGCGAATTAGCGGCGCTAGCCGACGACTGTGGAATTCCACAATCACGGGTCCTTGCACGTACGGAGCGGTGGCGACCACGCCCGGTATCTTGTCGATTTTGGTCTTGAGCGCGCGCCAATCGCGGAACACGTCCTCGGAAGTGACGAGAATGTGTGCGTCGAAATCGATCACTTTCTGGCGCAGCTCCCGATCGAATCCGGTCATGACCGAAATTACAAGGATCAGCACGGTCACGCCGAGCATCACGCCAATGACCGAGATCAACGTGATGATCGAGAGAAACGTGCGCTTCGGTTTCAAATACCGAAGCGCCAGGAAAAGACTAAACGGAAGTTTCAATTCGGTCTTAGCGTGGCGGCAAACTCAGTTGGATTCAACCGCGGCAGCCGCCTAACTGTGTACCTGGCTACTTCAGCGCGTACGCCTTTAGCTCTTCGAGCGTAACGAATTCGAGCGCGGAAGCGTGCGTCGCTTCGAGATCGACCGGTGCCGCGCGGTTGTGGTCAAGCGCGCTTTTCCATCGCGTCACGCATACACACCACTTGTCGCCCGGCTTCAGTCCGGGAAAACCCCACTCTGGATGTGGCGTGATCAGGTCATTGCCATCTAACACGGAAAAATCTAAAAACTCCTGGGTGACTTTCACGCAAACCGTGTGCTGGCCCACGTCCTCCGGCCCGGTTCGACAATAGCCGTCGCGATAAAATCCCGTCATCGGGTCGCGACAACAACATTTCAATTCTGTTCCCAAAACATTCGTCGGCATAAACAACTTCGTGTTAGTGTCGACGCGAACTTTACCGGAGGAAAAGCGAATGCCAATCCGCGCGAAATACGTGCACACAAATGTGATTGCCAGAGACTGGAAAAGGCTGGTTCGATTCTATTGCGAAGTGTTCGGATGCGAACCCAAAGGTCCGGAGCGTGACTTGTCCGCCGCGTGGCTCGAAAAAGTGAACGCGGTTCCCAATGCGCATCTTCGCGGCGTTCATCTGCGCTTGCCCGGGTATGGGGACAATGGGCCAACACTCGAGATCTTCAGCTATGACCAGTTAATCGAACGCGAACTGCCGAGAGCAAATGAGTGCGGATTCGCCCACATCGCGTTTGCGGTGGACGATGTTGATGAAGCGCTGCAGGCAGTCATTGCGGCAGGTGGCGGCGCGGTCGGAGAAGTTGCTACAGCGGAAGTAAAAGGCGTTGGTCTGCTTTGTGTGGTTTATGCGCGAGACCCTGAAGGCAACATCGTCGAGCTGCAGAAGTGGAGTTGAGTCGGAAATCGTTGCTGCATGTGAGTAGGCGTAGTG
>JBKOYE010000052.1:0-5874 GCA_046725275.1 Verrucomicrobiota bacterium | reverse complement strand
GGCGTGATGAATTCTTGGAACGTCTCCACCGCCGACGCGGTGGTTGCTCCAGATGCTCGCAACGCTGCCCCTTCGTTCTTGCCGATCATGACTGCTGGCAGATCGTCGCCGCCTAGCCCATCCTTGGCCATTGCGGTCGGGTCACCCGCCACATTGTTGATCACGAGCACGCCGACAGCGCCGGCCGCGATCGCGTTGCGCACCTTCGTGCTAAAGGTGCATGTCCCGCGGTTAACTATCGCCAGCTTGTCGACGGCGCCTGGATCGACGCTCGTGCAAGCGGTGCTGTTCGTGTCGAAAAGATCATACGAGGCGGTGGGAAGGGCAGGGAACTCCCCGACGGCCGCGCCTATCGTCGTTCCAGTGACGGCTGGATACGTGAAAGGCTGCCCGACAAAATGTTGGTTTGTGCTCGCGCCGACCGTAATGACCTTGCGCGCACGACCCGGCGACTCAAGCGTGCTTGCCCCGGGGCCGCTGTTACCGGCAGCAACGGCCACTACCAATCCTGCATCGACAGCATTGTCCAATCCGGCCGCGAGTAGATCGTTGTTTCCGTGAAAACTGCCGCCCAGCGACAAGTTGAGAACATCCATTCCGTCCTCGATTGCCGCATCGACCGCATTCAGGATGTCTTCGCTGCGAGCGTTGACAACGTCACCAGGGAAAACATTGTAATTGCCCAGCCACGCGCCCGGAGCGATGCCCGACATATCGTCGATGCTCACCCCGTTCACGACGGCAGTTTTGCCGGTTACTCCCGCTGCATCCCCGGCGGTGTGCGTCCCATGATCTTGAATGGCCTGCGCGTCGAGGCCCTGCTGTTGGGCTTTGTTATAAAATACCTTGGCAACAATAACTTTTTCCGACGTGTATTTGCAATCCTGGTCCTGGCGATGCGAGTTGCTGTCTGCTGCGTCGCACTTCGGCCAGGGTCCGCCGTCGGTCGGAAAACTGAAACCTGTTGGATCGAAGAAAGGATGTGTGTGATCAATGCCAGTATCGATGTCACCGATCTTGATTCCGCCACCGGCCGTCGCTCTGCCGCCACCGGCGTTCCAGGCGTCAGACGCGTTGATGATCTTGTAGCTCTCGCTGAGGTTAGGATGGTAAAGCGCGTTGTATTCGGCGCTCTGCACCATTGGCGCGGCTGCAATTGTCGCCAGCGGAGTCCCGTTGAGTTGCACCGCTACGGCGTTAAGTGAGATATCGTACTCGCTCGTAACCCTTGCTCCGGGCGCATTTGCTCGCAGCCATCGTTTGAATTCGTTCCGTCCAGCCGCCAGTTGCGCACGATATGATCTTACCGCCTGGCTATTGAAATCGATTTTTCCGCCGCGTAGCGGCTTCGTACTCGGATTGGTACTCAGGGGATCGCCTTTGAGTTGCACGACCACGCTGGCCGTGTCCACATCCGGGCCTTGGTTAACGGCGTCAGCGTTTGCATTCGGTCGAGGCGAGCCGCCTACGCCAAATGCAATCACGCTCAAGCCAATAGCAGAGAATATGAGGGTTATAGCGAGTATTTTTTTCATAGGTTTTTTGTTGGGTGAAAGTTGGCGACAGTCAGAGACGTTCGCTTCGTTGTCAAACCGCATTTTACAGAAAAAATCCAATCCGTAGTGCCAAAAAATGGTAACGAAATTGTTACCATATTACGCAACGGAGCGGGGCGCTCGGAATTTTGGGGAATACTGCTCAATCGCCTTGGACAACCGCGTCGGCAAATGCCACGTCCCCCAATTTCAAATCCAGTTCGGCTTCGGCTGGCGTGCCAAACACCTGCGCCCGTTCGTCGTTGAATTCGCCTTCCCATCGGGCGACGACAATTGTCGCCAGACAATTACCGATCACATTGACGCAGGTGCGACCCATGTCCATCAATTCATCCACGCCGAAGATTATCGCGACCCCGATTGGACCGAGGCCCGCTGGAAGGAAGCTATTCAGTGTCCCAAGCAAAATAACAAGCGACGCGCGTGGCACAGCAGCGACGCCTTTCGACGTGAGCATGAGCGTGAGCATCATCACTATCTGTTGACCGAAGCTCATGTGCCAACCCATCGTCGTCTCGGCGGCTTGCGCAACGAACACGGAAGCCAGCGCGAGATAAAGGGTCGAGCCGTCGAGGTTAAACGAATACCCTGTGGGCATCACAAACCCAACGATGTGTCGCGGTACACCGAGACGTTCCATCGACTCCATTGCTTTCGGCAATGCCGATTCGCTGCTTGTGGTCGCGAAGGCAAGAGCGGCGGGCTCGCGCACCGCTCGTGCGAATTGGCGGAGCGGGACGCGCGCGATGAAAATGACAAGCCCGAAAATCAACACAATAAAAATCATTAGGGCCAGGTAAAGCGACAGAATCAGTTTGCCCAGGTTCACGAGCACGCCCGGACCCTGCGTGCCGATCGTGTGAGCCATTGCCGCGCCGACGCCAATCGGCGCAAACATCATCACGTAGTTTGTGAACTTGAACATGACCTGCGACAGGCTTTCCATTGCTCGAACGATCGGCCGTCCTTTTTCCCCAATCGCGGAGACCGCCAGCGCGAAAAGCACGCTGAACGCGACGATCTGTAAAACGTCGCCGCGCACCATCGCTTCGATGACGCTCGATGGGAAAACATGGACAATTGTTTCGACCAGCGTCTTCGGATGACTTTGCTCAATGGCCTGGATGGCCGACGTGTTAGTCGCTTCGAGAGTTACGCCAACACCCGGCTTCGTGAAGTTCACGACGGCCAATCCGATGAACAGCGCTGCGGTGGTTACGATCTCGAAATAGATCAGCGCCTTGATTCCCATGCGCCCCACCTTCCGGAGCGCTCCGGCGCCCGCGATTCCCACCACGATGGTTGAGAAGACAAGCGGCGCGATGATCGATTTGATCAGGTTAATGAAAATGTCGCGCAAGAAATAAACCGCGTTGCCCCAATCGGGCCGCAGCCATCCAATCACGCCGCCGACAACCAGCCCGATCATTATTTGTACCGTCAACGAAGGGCGATACCAGGGCCGGCGCCTCGGTTGAGCAGCGCTCGCGGTCATGGCCCTCGTATTAGCACAAAGAGCGAATTGGAACAGCGCGCGTTTCCGGGGAGCACACCGCCTTCGCTATGCGAGCTTCGCGTGTACTGCACAGCGGGCCGGAACTAATCGATCATCCGCTCTTGAATGCCGCCGTAGGCGTCAATTCTGCGATCTCGTAAGAATGGCCAATGCGTCCGATGCTCGTTGACGCGACCCCAATCGATCTCAGCCGCCACAATCTCTTCTTGATCGATCGAACCTTTCGCGATGATTTCGCCGTCCGGTCCACACACGAAGCTTTGGCCCCAAAATTCAATGCCATCTCCACCCGCGGGCGCTTCGTGACCGACGCGATTCGCCACCGCGACGTAGCACCCATTGGCGATCGCATGACCGCTCTGAATCGTCTCCCACGCGGAATGTTGCGCTTTTCCAAATTCCTTTTTCTCACTCGGATGCCAGCCGATCGCCGTTGGATAAAAAATAATCTCCGCGCCGCGCAATGCCGTGAGTCGCGCCGCTTCCGGATACCATTGGTCCCAGCAAACGCAGATACCGATCTTGCCGCGTGCTGTGTCCCACGCCTGAAATCCGAGATCGCCCGGCGCGAAATAAAATTTTTCGTGATACAGCGGATCGTCGGGGATATGCATTTTGCGATATTTACCGAGCAATTTTCCTTCGGCGTCTATGATTGCCGCGGTGTTGTGATAGAGGCCGGCGCTGCGTCTCTCAAAAAGCGATGCAATGATTAGTGTGCCAGTTTCCCGAGCGACTTCTGCCAGCGCAGCTGTTGATTTCCCCGGCACTTCCTCGGCCAACTCGAAATTCTTGTGATCCTCAGTCTGACAAAAATATTGCGAACGAAAAAGCTCCGGCAGGCAGACAATCTCTGCGCCTTGTCTTGCCGCGTCGCGAATAAATTCAATCGCGTGCGACAAATTCTTCTCCGGCTCCGTGCCGCAGCGCATCTGGATCAGCGCGATCTTGGTTCGGTCTGAACTCATAAGACAATGTGTTTATTGACATCGGGCTTTAGCCCGGTGAGCGCGAACGCGCAAGCGAACTAAGCTGTTTCAACAGCTTATCTCCAAAGCGAAAGCCCGCTAAAACGGCTAGTGCTGATGAATCGCGTAGCTACCCGCAAAAGCCGGGTGTTAATGAAACAGTTTTGTTTTGCTACTTCACCGATTCAGCCGGCACGATTTTGATGCTCTCGATCACCACGCGTTTTGTCGGTTTACTCGGTTCGCCCATGCTGTTCTTGGTCACCGGCGTGTCACCGATTTTCTCCAGCACGTCATCGCCTTTGATGAGTTTGCCGAACGTCGTGTATTGATGATCGAGCCGGTGCACCGGGGCGAGGCAGATGAAGAATTGCGAACCTGCGGAGTCCGGATCCGGCCCGCGCGCCATCGAAATCACGCCGCGGTCGTGACTATGATTGTTGAACTCGGCCTTGATGTTGTACCCGGGTCCGCCTTCCCCGTAGCTGTTCTCCTTTGCCGGATCTTTCGAATTCGGATCGCCGCCCTGGATCATGAATTCTTTGACGATCCGATGGAAAATCGTCCCGTCGTAGAAACCCTGGCGCGCCAGTTTCTTGAAATTCTCGATCGTACTTGGTGCGGCATCAGTCCAAAACTGCACAACCATGTCGCCTTCGCTGGTCTTGATCACCGCGACTTCGTTCGATGAATTCATGGGACTTTTCTCTTCCTTCTTTTCATCGGCCGCAAAGACAGCCGAACTCAATATCACAACAGAAAGGATCAACAATTTCATACAAGGGAAAATGCATTTGTTATTCTGATTTCCTTATTCATTATGATATTCCTGCAAACTGCGCACTTGGATTTTTCGTTTTTGCAATGAGCGGATTCCATTCGCGCTGGCCAACGCGGCGCGCACCGTCGTCATAATCGGAATTTTCGCCGCAAGCGCGGCGTTACGGATGACGACTTCGTGTTCGCGCGGAATTTTCCCGCTAGGCGTGTTGATGATGAACTTAATGTCACCGTTCTTGATGCGGTCGAGCACGTTCGGACGCCCCTCGTGAATCTTAAAGACCTTGGTCACCTTGATTTTGGCTTTGGTCAACGCTCCCGCGGTGCCGCTGGTGGAAACAATTTCAAAACCCAGTTTGAGAAATTCGCGGGCAACCGGGATGATCGCTTCCTTATCGGCGTCTTTGACGCTGACGAAGACTCTTCCGCGTTTCGGTAAAGGAGGCGGCGCAGCCATCTGCGATTTGGCATACGCAAGGCCCAGATCGATATCGATGCCCATTACTTCGCCCGTCGATTTCATTTCCGGCCCGAGAGAAATATCCAAACCCTCGTAGCGCAGAAACGGAAACACCGCTTCTTTCACCGAGAAATGTTTGGGCACGATTTCTTTCGTGAATCCAAGTTCGCGTAATGACGTTCCCGTCATGACCTTGGCGGCCAGTTTGGCCAGCGGGACGCCGATCGCTTTGCTGACGAACGGCACCGTGCGCGAGGCGCGCGGATTCACTTCAAGCACGTAAACGTCGTCGCCCTTCACGGCGAATTGCACGTTCATCAGACCGCGCACATTCAGCTCGCGCGCCATCGCTTTAGTCGCTGACAAAATCTCATCTAGAACTTTTTGTGACAGGGAGAACGTCGGAATCACGCATGCGCTGTCACCGCTGTGGATGCCCGCTTCCTCGATGTGCTCCATGATTGCGCCGACAACGGTCGTCTCGCCGTCGGAGATACAATCGACATCGACTTCAATGGCGTCTTCGAGAAATCGATCGATGAGCACTGGGCCTGTCTCTTATACACATCTCCGAGCCCACGAGACATATCTGCT
>JBKOYE010000021.1:0-4378 GCA_046725275.1 Verrucomicrobiota bacterium | reverse complement strand
GCGGAATTATGGCGCGCGGTGGACGCTGCGAACGCGCGACAGTTCATCGAGCGTTTACCTCAGGGACTGGAGAGTGTCGTGGGCGAGCGCGGTGTAAAATTGAGCGTTGGCGAGAAACAACGGCTCTCAATTGCGCGGGCGCTGCTCAAGGATCCTCCGATTTTGATTCTCGATGAAGCAACTGCCAGTGTGGACACGGCGACGGAACGCTTAATCCAGGAGGCGCTGGAACATTTGATGGCGAATCGGACGTCGATTGTGATTGCGCATCGGCTTTCGACGATCGTGGGTGCGGACCAGATCCTGGTCTTGGATCACGGCCGCATTGTCGAGCGGGGCACGCACGAGGAATTGCTCGTGCTGGATCAGAAGTACGCGCAGCTATGCCGTCAGAGTCTGTTGGAGTCGTCGCCCCAGCGCGAAGCAGAGCCACAGGAGGAAATTGCCACGTCCGACGTAGCGGAACCGGAAGAAGAGCGATTACAGGTCTAACAAATGCAGTCAGGAGAGATCGCGCAGCAGAAGATCCTGATATTTTCGCTCCAGCTCGTTGTAACGCTGCTGGCTTTCGGCAAGTGCGCGGCGTCCTTCCTGGAGCGTTTGCTCGAGATCGCGAATTCGTTCCTCAAGAGGGTTGGACATTTTCGCTACGGCTGGCCCTACGGGGTCGCCAAGTTGAATTTGGAACTGGTTTTCGTCGGCGTCCGACGACGCGGTTTCCCACAGATCAGGCATTTCCCGAACCTGGCAGCGAGTTCCGTCACAGCTGTTTATCACGACAGTTTCGCCATTAATTTCGCCGAGCCGAATAAATTCCTGCAAGGTACCGAGCGTAGTCGGTCCATAGTAATGCTCACTTGTTAGTTCGATGAGCCAGTCCATGCTCAGCTGCGGGAGCATCGGCGCTCTGATCCACGTCTGGCCATCGCTGGACAGCGTGTCGCGCGGCGCGATCTGCGCCGCAGCGGCCCATCGCGTGATCTGGTCAAACCGCACCGGCCCGAAGGTGCTTCCGTCCTCGTATTTGCGAAGAAACCATTTTTGATTCATCGGGGGGAGAATGTCCGTTACGGAGTCGGCGAGCCTGAAGCGGCAGGCGAAGCCGTCGGAATACTGATGGTTTGGCCCGCCTGCAGTTTACGGCCGTCTTCGATGTGATTGGCTTTCTGTAAATCGTCCACAGTCACTTTGTACATTTTCGCTATGGACGTGAGCGTTTCTCCCCGCGCAACAGTGTGCGTATTTCCTTCGACCGGGGAATGCGATGGAGATGCTCCCGCAGCTAAAGCCGATGCCGGGGCGGGTGCTGCTTCTCCAATCATTACACCTGGCCGGGCATGCGACAGTTGTTGCTCCAGTTTCAGAATCTCCTGAGAAAGCGCGTCGATCTTGGCGTTTTGTTCGTCAATTTTTTTTGCCAAAGCTTCAAGTTGCGCGGACTCCGCTGATTTTCCTTCGTGCGACGCGGGACTCTGTGCAGAAGCAGTCCAAAGTGCGAAAGAGCTTATTGCGCAGACAAAAAAGATTACCTTCATCTCACCGAAATTTTGCCACCGGGACATTTATCTGACAAGCGGGTTCGCCGCGCTTAAGCGTCGTTTTTGCAAGTAGTAACAAATCCACCGTATTAATGTAATAATCCCCGGCGGCGCGCAGCTTGCGTTTCGAACTTTTGCTCGTACGTTTTTTCATGCCTGAGCGCATCCAAAAGCCGCTGGAACCGGCTCCGTGGGGACCAAAACAAGGCGATGGCGGTGGCCCGCGTTCGCCGGATGTTTCGCGACCGGACACAAAAGATCTGTTAAAGAAAATGCGCAAGGTCGATCCCAATCAATCCAAGCGCTATCGCCAGCGCACGGGTCAGTAATGGACCGTTCACAGTTGGGATTTGACCAGAACTTCTCTGGTGTAGCGGATGATTTTCCTTCGCTGCTGCGGCTCAAAGGGTTGCTCGGTCCGGCCGCCATCGGGCCGATGCCGCAAAACGCAACGCAACAACAGACGTGGCAACCGACCGAGGCAACAACGATCCTTGCATTCAAATTTTCAGGCGGCGTTCTGGTTGCGGGAGATCGCCGTGCGACTGCGGGTAACACTGTGGTTTACGATCGTGCGGACAAGGTTCTGGAAATCGACAGGCAATCCATAATGGCCATCGCCGGCGTGCCTGCCACCGCGTGGGAAATGGCGCGCGTGCTCGAGCATTCACTTCAATATTTTCGGCGAACCCAGCTCCAGGAGATGAGTGTCGACGGCAAAGTGCGGGCGCTCTCAAAATTGTTGCGCGACAATTTTGGGTTCGTCATGCAAGGCGTCGGGGTTGTAGTCCCGATCTTTGCGACCTACGACGGAAATTCGAAACCCGAAGCGCGACTTTATTTCTATGATGCAATGGGCGCGCAATTTGAAGCGACCGATTATGCAGCAACTGGGTCAGGTTCGCCTGCGGTCCGCGGTATTCTCTATTATGAAAATACCTGGGGCGCGAAGCCGCTGCACAAGTTGAACGAACGGGAAGGAGTATCGCTCGCACTGCGTGCGCTCGACACCGCAGCGGAATCCGATACTGCGACAGCAGGCGTGGATCGCAGCGGAAAGATTTATCCTGTGATCAAGATTGTGTCGCGCGAAGGCATTACCACTTTGCCCGAGAGCAAAATCGCCGCCGTGTTCAAAGAAATGGTTGCATGATCGAAGAGCCGTATCGTTGGGTCGAAGCCATCGCCAACCGGCGGGAGTACATCGAAGGGCAGCTCGCCCCCGGTAGTCCCATCGCAGCACTGGGTTATCGCGAAGGGATTTTGTTTGTCACGCTTGGTCAGACGCGCCAGAAACTTTTCGAGATCTACGATCGGATCGGAATGGGAGCGATTGGGCATCCTGGCGACATCGAGCGGTTGCGAATGGCCGCCATTGAACTGGCCAGCACCGAAGGTTTCACCCGGTCGGCAGCGGATGTTTCGCTGCGGAGGCTCGCGCATTATTCGCTCAGTCCTGTCATGAAAAGCGCATTCGAGCAGATCTATGGGCCGCCGTATTTGACGCGAATGCTTTTCGCGGAAGTGGGCGCACACCCCGAGGACGATTTGTTTTTGCGAGTGGAATATGACGGCGAAATTGCGAGCAACGGCGCGACCTACGCGAGAGCGCGACAGGATTTCGCCGTGCTCAGCGGCACACGCCAATCAGTCGAAATGATGGAAGCATTTCTCAAAAGCGAGCACAAGCCGGATGCCAGCTTTGAAACAGCAGTGAACTCGGCGCTCGACGCATGGAGCGTGGGGCACATGTTGTTGCAAGCCGGCGACGCGAAAGAGATACCCGCGCGCGACGCCATCGCGCAACATCGCCAGGAACAACTCGCCATTGTTGCGATCGAAGCAGCAGTGCTGGAGCGTGATAGCAGCAAGCCAATTCGTTATCGTTCGTTAGCAGATAAGGAATTGCGCTCCATCATTTCTCAGTGATTAAGTTATGAAGAGAATTCTTCTGAAGGGCACTACAAATGAAACGAGCCATCCGGAATGCGCTGGGGATCGCCGGCTTGTTGTTAATGGTCGCCTCGCTTGGGTGGATTTCGTTTCATCAAGAAAGACGACCGGCGGTCTATAAAGAATCAAAGGCGACTCAGCAACAGACGTCCAAACCATTCGCAGTAGTGGTTCTCGATCCAGGGCATGGGGGTGAAGACTCCGGCGCAATGTGTGGCGGAATCATGGAAAAGGATCTGACATTGGACGTTGCGCGCCGCGTTGATCGGCTCCTCGACTCCGAAGGTGTCGCCACGTTAATGACCCGGCTCGGAGACAGCTATGTCTCACTGGCGGATCGTGCAGCGTTTGGGAATCGGGCGAAAGACAGCATTTTTATCAGCATTCATTTTAACGAAGACAACAAACCTGTCGCGAGCGGTGTGGAAACTTATTATGCCGCCCATCAGATCGACTCATTCTCTACTTTCGCTTCGTGGCTGCCGTTTTTCTCGCAGCCCCCATCTAATTCGCCTAAGCCCGAAAGCCAAAGCCTCGCCGGTTTCATTCAGGAAGCGCTGGTGGCGCGTACCCGCTCCGTCGATCGCGGGACGGAACCCAAACAATTTTTTGTGATCGCAAACGTGAGTTCTCCAGCGGTGTTGATTGAGGGAGGCTTTATTACAAACCAGGAAGAACTTTCGAAACTTGCGAGTGAGGATTATCGCGACCAATTAGCGGCAGCGGTTGCTGACGGCATTCTGCGCTATCGCGACGTGGTGAGTCAGCGGAAATCAGCCTTGGCAGCCACAGGTCAGAACAGCGCTGAATAGCCAAAGGGTTTCGTCGTCGAATAACCATGAAAGTCACAGCGGCTGCAGTGATCTTCATGGGATCGATGATGCTGA
>JBKOYE010000084.1:0-11424 GCA_046725275.1 Verrucomicrobiota bacterium | reverse complement strand
GCGCTCACAAGCACGAACATCAAGCCGAGAGTAAGAAGGATTTTGCTCATGGTTTTTGTTTTCATGTTATTTGTTTTCCTTTCTTGTTTCGGCCTTTCCGTGACCTCTCATTATTGAGAACTCATTTCTGGCCGTTCACAGATGTACTGCAGGAAATCCGGCGCGAGGTTACGCGGAGAGTTTGGCAATCGTCACAGAAGGCAATGAAGGTTAAGGAAGGAGGGCTGCATTCAACCCAGGCCAAATTCAAACTTCGTTTTCTTCACTGCTTTCTGTAAAAGCTCCTCCAATGCATCCACTCTATGAGAAGGCAGACAACCTCAGTTAGGAGGTCATCGGCGCAGCAATCGAAGTCCACCGGCACAAAGGCCCGGGGCTAATCGAGTCGATCTACGAGCGATGCATGCTGCGCGAGTTGGAACTGCGCTCGATTCCTGCAACGACCCAGAAGCTGGTTCGTGTGGAATATAAGGGGCTCGTCTTCGCTGAGCCGCTGCGCTTTGATCTTCTTCTGGACGACTGCTTGTTGGTCGAGCTAAAAGCGGTCGAGATTCTCCATCCGTCCAGCAAAGCGCAGCTCTTCAGCTACATGAAATTGCTCGATATTCCGATCGGGTTGCTAATCAATTCCATGAGCCGATCCTCAAAAACGGGATTTCTCGAATGATTCTGCCTGGAGCAAATCAAGCGGAACAAGGCGAGAGCAAAGATATCGCACTTTAGATTTTCGACACGATCTGTTCCCAGTAAACCTTTGTTTTCTTCGTTATCTTCTGTAAAGGTTGACGGCTAAGAATCCTTATTGGTTCTGACCGAAGACGCGTTGGACCAGCGCGTCGAAGCGTGAGTCGGAGCGGAGGTTATCGAGTTGAAAATCGGTATTAACATATGGCATCCAATATGAGCGCTCTGCACAGGCTTTGTTCAACAAGGCAAATGCCCCATCCTTTTCTCCAAGGGCTGCAAAGATCGTAGCTACGAAATACTCATCGACGTAGCTCTCTTTTGAGCGCCGCTCTAATTCGGCAATTATGCCTTGCGCTGTATCTCTCCGGCCGGCTGCGGCGTAGGCGTACCCGAGTGCAGCGATCATTTGTGGGCTGTTCCCAGAAAACTCGACTGCCTTTTGCATTTCGGCGATAGCCTCCTCGTACATGCGCTTTTGGGCATAACACCATCCGAGGCGCTGGTGTGTCGGTGGGAAATGCGGATATAGCTCAAGGGTTCTTTGAAATTGCGCCATCGCTTCATCATACCGGCGCGCATAGAGGTACTTTCCCCCAACGCCCTGATTAATGATGAGCGAGAGTGGGTCAAGCTCTTGTGCTCTCTTGATCTCAGCGATCGCTTCAATATGACGTCCTAATATCGATAGACATTCGGCATACCACTGGCGAGCCGTGGCGTAATTGGGGTTGAGTTGAATCGCTCGCTGGTATTCTCTCTCCGCGCCCCGCCAATCCCAATCGTAATTTATCAGGCTATATGCCAGTGAGGTATGAGCTTCACCGAGCGTATCATCCAGTTCTAACGCTTTTATCGCTGCGGCCTTGGCCTTGGGGAAGGACTCCTTTGGCGAAAGGTCGCTGTATTCATGAAGTAAATCGTAGCAGTCGGCCAATCCCGCATGGGCCAGCGCATAGTTGGGATCTTTAGCAATCGCATGATTGAAATAATCAATCGCTGTGCGCAAGTCCGCGCCGGTGCGTCTGTTCCAGAAGAATCTGCCTTTGAGGTAAAGTTCGTAAGCTTCGGGGTTCGCTGTCGGGTGAACAGCGATAGACTTCTGTTCCGAGCGAGTCAGGTTCGCTTTGAGACTGTCGGCGATTGTTTTCGCGATATCAGTTTCGACCACAAAGACGTCAGTCAATTTTCGGTCGTACGTCTCAGCCCAGAGATGGGAATTGGTTTGGGCGTTAACCAACCGCACGTTGACCCGCACCCGATCGTCCGCTTTTCGCGCGCTGCCTTCAAGAATGTTCACTACGCCAAGCTGTTTTGCGATTTTGGGGAGATTGCGAGACTCGCTTCGATACTGCTGTGTCGAAGTGCGCGAAATCACTTTTAAATCCGCGATGCCCGCCAGGCGTGTTAGGATCCCCTCCTGGATACCATCAGCGAAGTAGGCGTTATCCGGATCGGGACTGAGGTTTTCAAATGGAAGTACCGCGATGCTCTTTGGAAATACGACCGCGGGTTTACGGTTCCAGATCATCACACTCAAACCTGCTGCGAGGACGACCAGTAATGTGACTAGCACAGTCGTGCTTGGATTACGTCGTACCCATTTGCGGGCGTGTGTGAAAAATCCACTTCGCTTTGCGCGGATTGGTTCGTGCTTTAGCCAATGTTCCAGGTCTTCTGCCAACGCGAGAGCGGAAGAGTATCGGCGCTGCGGATCTTTCTCCAGACACTTCAGGCAAATAGCCGAAAGATCACGATCTACTTTCGGGTTCAACAGACGCGGTGGCCGTGGTTCGGTATTCAAGAGTAGCCGGATCGTTTCGTAGGTTCCTCCAGCGAAAGGCGGCTCACCGGTCAGAAGGTGGTAAAGCACCGCCCCAAGGCCATAAACATCTGTCGCGCTCGTTAGTTTTCTACTTCCACCAATCGCTTGTTCTGGCGGCATGTAACTTGGCGTCCCCAAAACTTCCTTCGTGCGCGTGAGGGTACTCTCTGTCTCGACCAGCCTCGCCAGTCCGAAGTCGGTGAGATGCGGTTCGCCTTTTTGATCGAGCAGAACGTTCCCCGGCTTGATGTCGCGATGCAGGATTCCGTGCTCATGCGCATAGTGGACCGCGCGTGCCAGCTTCGCGATGAGTTCCACAGCGCGACGGATCGGCAGTGGTTCGCGCCCGATCACTTCGTCAAGCTGGCCGCCCTCGACGAAGTTCATGCTGAAGTAGCAGTAACCATCGCGCTCGCCGACCTCGTGAATTGGGACAATGCATGGATGGTCTAGCCTGGCGGCTGCTTCAGCTTCGAGACGGAAACGCTTCAGGTGCGCTGCCGTGGCCCACTGGCCCAAACCGATCATTTTGAGTGCGACGGTGCGATTGAGGCTTTTCTGTCGCGCGCGGTAAACTACGCCCTGACCACCCCGGCCGATTTCCTGCAGCAATTCGTAATCACCAAAGTCTCCAAGCATCTTTCCCGGACGTGGAATGCGCGGAGGTGGAACGCGTTCTCCTCCGAAAGCTTTCGGGGCGTTCATCGTCTCGCCGCGGCGAGGCGATCCACCGTCGCCCTCGGCTACAGTGTCGTTGTCGGGCAGGCCAAGGCCCATCTCCAAGAGACAAGCCGGGCAAATTTGTCCTGTTGCGTCATCGGAGATTTTCGCTCCGCACTTTCCGCAAACGTTGTTGGCGGTCTTCATTGTGATGGTAAAACCATGGGTCGCCTCATTTAGCTATAACGCCTGAAAAAATCTTCTCAGCTCACGCCCATGCTGTACCTTGCGCCGCCAGCACCACGCTCCAATGGCAAGCCGTTCAGAACGCATAAAAGCGGAATTGACTTTCGAAGCCGTGCAGGGAATGACTTCCTACATCCCTCGCATCCACGAGCGTGGCGAGGCGCTTCCTAGCGGCTTCACTAAGCAGGCGCGCTTCGCCAAGCGAGCTGGCTAACTTCTCCATCCGGAAGACGAAATGCACTTCGGGGCCCGAGATCCTCTCCTCTTCGCCGACCGACACTCCGCCGAGCATGACCGATCCCAAATGGATCACGAAGCGGAACGGGGGACGCCCTTGGGCCTGCAACTGGCGCAAGGCCTGATGCGCATTGTGGATAGCCGATTCCATCCGCTCGTGGTCGTGCCAGAACGCAAAGAATCCGTCGCCGAAAAACTGGTTGATTCGCCCGCCGTATTTCTCAATGGCTTCCTTGCACTGAGCCAGCCATTGGCCTGTGATCAACGGCAGCGTGTCGGCCGGCAACTCGGCGATGAGCTTAGTGGAGTCGATGATGTCCGCCACGAGCAACCAGCACTCGGCCTGGCGGACCTCGATGATGGTCTCGACGGACTCGTGCCGTACGGGTTGGAGTGTCGCAGTGAACCGCGGTTGCCGAAACACGTAGTGGAACTTACCGATGGCAAACCTGGCGCCGTCTCGCAAGCGAGTAGGTTGAGCGATGCGCTGACCGTTCACGTAGCTGCCATTGCGGCTGCCGAAGTCAACCAGCCAGAATTCCTGATCGCCCTGCGCCTGGATTATCGCATGCCGGCGTGAGACCTTGTTGTCTTGGAGCATGATCTGATTGGACTCGGCTCGGCCCAGCGAACAAGATCCGCGAATCGGCGTGCGGTTGCCGCTTGCGTCCTCGAGCCAGGCCGGACTGTCTGGGAGATTCGTCATGGGGAAAGTATAGGCCAGCTGCTCCCGGCGTGAAGCACCAGACGGTTCAGCCCAGGATCCATGAGCGCTGCGTAGAACGCCTTTGAAAAAACCGGCTCGCCTGATGGCTGTTCAGAGGTAACTTTTGCGCCAGCCGCATCGCCAGCCAGGCGCTGCGTGAAACCTTCTTTGTAAAGCAGCTCAGGCACAAATCACACCATCGAGACAAGAATTTGAAACTCGCTCGCATACCCGCTCGCTCGCCGCTACCCGCCGCGGCTTTACCTTCTATGTCACTGATCCCTTCAGTTCCATTCACTAATTCACACGAATCAACCGAAGTCCCTATGAAGTTCGTGATAATTCGTGCCATTCGTGTCTAGCCTCCTAAGTAGCGATAATTCGGGCCTCGTGTCTTACGTCCGCAGCACAGCAATCAAGTGGCGCAACTCATCTTCGATATCGCCTGGCAGCATCACCGTGTGAGCGATTTCTTCGCGCAACAACTCCCGATAGCGTTGACGCAATCTATGGAACGCTTGCTTCACGGCGTTCTCGGTCATGCCTAATTCCCCTGCAATCTCTGCCTGCGAAGGGCGATCTGATTCGTCGGTGAGCAATTTCTGGAGCTGATCAAACAATCCGGCAGCTGCCGGACCAGCGGCACGATACTCGTCTCCCAAACGCATCAGGACTTGGTCCAAGAGAGCCAACGCCCAACCGCGCTCGTAAATTTGCTCGGCAGTCGCTGTATCTGCCGGCTCAAAACCGGCGCGCTCGCGCTCGTGCAAATCCTCTAGTGGAATCGAGCGCCAACCTTCGCCCCTTTTAATTGCCATCGCTCGGTTGCGTTCGTTCGACAGGAAATGTTTGAGTGATGTCAGCAGGTACGAACGCAGGTGTCCTTTCTCTTTGCGCACCGTATTCAGATCCCGACGTTCCAGCAGCATCGCAAAAAACCCTTGAGTGAGATCTTTCGCCTCTTCGGGTCCAATGCCTTGTCGTCTTACGAAACCGTAAATCGGTCGCCAGTACGTGCTGCAAAGTTTTTCGAGTGCTGCTTGTGCAGCTGGCGATGGACCTTGCGCTTCCAGCACCATGCTCCAATGCGTGGTCGCAAATGCCGCGCCTTGATAAGCATTTCCGCCAATCGCGGTCTGCGACGTCATCTGATCATCGGCAGGGGGCACAGTACGATCCAATCAAAAAGCGGCGCCAAACGCAAGCCTTCTGTTTGTTCCAAGGAGCGACGGCTTCCCAGCCGTCGCAGAAAAGTGGACGGCTGCCCAAGCCGTCCCTCCTTGTTGCGACGCTGCACACCCAATCTACAATCTCGTGCGCCCAGCTACTTGAATTCGAGCGGAATCGAAGAGTATGACGATGTTGCTGACAAGTAGCTGGGCTCGAGCATGCCGCATTCATTTGATTCAGGCTCCTATCGATCACCGGACCCGCAGCGTCCAGCCGTTCCCTTGCCGATCGAAACGGAGCCGCAGCCGCATGATCCGTATGCCGCGTTTAGGTTTGGCGATTTCGCTCTCTTTACGGCGGGTAATTTGCTGTCGATCACCGGCCGACTCATGCTCGCCGTAGCAGTTGAATGGGAGATTTATGCGCGCACGCATTCCGCAACTGCGCTCGGACTGGTTGGTTTGGCTATCGCCGTTCCCGTCGTTACGCTGTCCCTGCCGGCTGGGCATTTGGCGGACCGGGTCAGTCGAAAACACATCATTCTTGTCTCGCAGATTTTTAGCGCGCTTACGTCGCTGGCACTTGCTCTGGTGTCCTGGAAGCATCTTCTGATTCCACAGATCGCACCCTTGCGTGAGGGCAATCGCGCCCTTGCCGCAGTTGCCTCGGTATTCGAGCGCCATCATCCGATGTTCCATTTCGATGATGCCTCAGTCCCGCTGATTTATCTGCTTCTGTTTATCGGAGCATCCGCGCGCACATTCAGTTGGACTGCGCGCAGCTCGTTTTTTCCGACTTTGGTTCCGCGTGACGCATTCGCGAACGCGGTGACGTGGAATAACAGCGTTTTTCAAATCGGATCTGTTGTCGGTCCGGCTTTGAGCGGGCTTTTAGTTGCATACGTCGGGTTCCCGTTTGTGTATCTACTGGATGCGCTGTGTGGATTTGCGTTTTTCCTTCTGGTTTTTCCGATTCGCCGCAGCAAACAGGTGCGAGATCGCTCTGAGGCGAACACATGGAAAAGTCTCATCGCCGGGCTGCGATTTGTGTTTAGCAGAAAGGTAATCCTCGCTACGATTACCCTGGATTTGTTTGCTGTTCTGCTGGGCGGCGCAACGGCGTTGATGCCGATTTTTGCGGATCAAATCCTTCACTGCGGCCCGGTGGGTCTCGGCTGGATGCGCGCGGTGCCGGCGATCGGGGCTTTTGTGATGGCGCTGGTCATTGCGCATCTGCCGCCCATGAAACATGCCGGCAAAGCGTTGCTGTGGTGCGTGACGGGGTTTGGTCTTGCAACGATCCTGTTTGGTTTGTCGAAAGTATTCTGGTTGTCGCTCGGACTGCTATGTCTCCTTGGAGCGTTCGACAGCGTAAGCGTGATCATCCGCGGCTCGATTGTGCAACTGGTCACGCCGGATGAAATGCGCGGACGGGTCTCATCCGTGAACAATATTTTCATCGGCACATCGAACGAATTCGGCGCGCTGGAATCGGGATTGACGGCAGCGTTGTTTGGCCCGGTCATTTCGGTAGTTGCGGGAGGCATCGGCACGATTCTTGTCGTGCTGGGCGTTGCATGGCGCTGGCCGGAGACGCGAAAAATCGCAGCGCTGGATCGGACCCTGAGATGAAGTTGCTATTGTAGGGCGTTTGACTCACTCGTTCCCACTCGCTCGGCCTCCGGCCTGCCTGTCTATATCGCTCAGCGCCCGCTGGCTCCATTCTGTGAAACGCCACGCCACGGCGTCTGACACAGACGCCCTACAGTTAGAACGCGCCGTGCAGCGAGATCGTGCCGTACGGGGCGCCGCCGTCCTGGTGGTAGCGCACTTCAGCGCGATAAAAATCAAAGTTCCGATATGGCTGGTAGCCGACCTCACCCGTGAACGTGACGATGGGCGAAATCTTCCAATCAAAACCAGCACCAGTCCGAATCTCGCTGTAGGTGATAACTGCGTGGTTGAGGCGCGGGATGCCGTGAGTATCTCCAAACTCATCGTCCACACGGAAGGTCGCGTCCCTCACGGTTGCCCCTGCATAAAGCGATACATTACGGGTTAGTTCGTATTGCAGACGCGGCGTGGGCAGGACGGCATCAAGCAACCACTGGGGCGCTATTTGCCAGCGAACACCTGCAGCTGGAACCACAGGGTACTTCCGTTCCACATCGACGCTCACGCCGAGGATAAGCTGCAGATTAGGGCTGAAAATGTACGTGCCGCCGATGACAAAAGGCATATTGAAATCATCCCAAAACAAATGGCCCAGGCCTGAATTGTATAGGCCGGGCTGAATCTCGGCTCTAACGAGAATGGAATCGGACAACTGCATATCGAGTCCAATAATCGTGCTGAAGGACTGCAATGTATTGGGCAGGGCAGCGCGCTCTGGAAATCCAAAAGAGAACCGTTCCCATTCCGCGCCTAATCGGAGCACGCCAAGTTTGATCCGTGGCGTCAACACGAGACGGATATCCGAATCGATCTCATCAAAGTCGTTGACGTGCTTTCCTCCTCGTTCGACATCACCTTCGCCAACATACGTGCCTTCGGCAGAAAACTCGCCTGTGAGTGGCCAGAACCCATTGCTTTCCTGGGAAAGCCCCGGCTTGGCAAAGAAAACTAGCGCCGCTAACACCACAACAACCGATCGCTCCGCGAACATTTTCATCCCTTCACCGGCCCCCCGTCTCCCGGCGAAAGAGGGTAACAGCTTTGGTGATATTTTTCATCATCACTGATTCCGAGCCGAGCCGTTCTACGCCGTGGAGCGTTCCCAGCGTCGCAGCCGAAATCATGTCGCCGCGCCACACAAGCGTAGAAGCTTTTCCGTCGACCGTGACAGGCCACAGTTGATGAAGCGTGAGGGCGACATAATAACCGCCGCTGGCGTAGTAAAGAACGTCCGCGGTTTGATACGTTCCACCCGCACCGCCGCGGCTGTAAGAAGCGCCCAGGGTTACGACGCCCTGGTCGTCGACGTCGAGGAGTTCCCAGTAAAGTTCGACGGGGAGCGATCCAGCTCCGCGGCCAATGGCGGTCGCTCCAAGCAGTCCAGAAAACTGCTGGCGAATCTTTCCTTGCTCGCGCAATAAACCGTTCACTTCATCGCTCGCACGAACAGACGGACCAGCGTGATCGTAAGGGGGTTGTGCCGCCATTCCGCCGGACACGAAGCTTTTGGTTCGTGCGGTCAGCACATCTGTCCAGAACGCCGCAACCGGCGGAGGCATGGCGCCGCCTCCTCCGCCTCCTGCAGAGAAGCGCTTCGCCTCATCCTTGCTGATTTGGAGATCGGGACTGAGTTTCTGAGTCGCCGTCGCGAACGAACGCACGGACGCGTTATCCGACGCGTTCTTCAGTTTCTCAAAATTACCCGGCGTTGGGTTGGATGGCAGATCAGAGTGCAGGAACACCTTCAGTTCCCGATATTTTGTCGGGTTCCAGCGGCGCAGCGCATCCATTTGCTGCGCAGGCGAACCCGGCGCGACATAGCAGCTTTGCACGGCGAGAAATCGCCGGTTCGCCATCGGCGGGCCGTGCGCCGTTTTCACGTCGCTCTTTGCCAGTTGCGCCAGATCGACTTTGTCGAAGATTGAGAATGAGGCGAGTTCGGACACAGGATCAGCGCACGCGTTCCTCGGGCTGGCAACCAACACAAAGGAGAAAAGGCTGGCTAAAGCTACGAACCGCGCGGGAACGCATCCAAATAGTGCAATGTTTTCGTTCATGTCAGGTAATCTCTCGGCCGATGAGCCATGGTTGCAAATTTAGATCATCACCGCAATAAAGATCGAGATGAATGACCCGGTCATCGCGCTTCATCATTTGAGCAAAAGCTACGGTCCCGTCCATGCCGTGCAGGACCTCTCTCTCACAATCGATGCCGGCACCATTTTCGGTTTTCTCGGTCCGAATGGAGCCGGCAAAACGACCACCATGCGAATGTTGTGCGGCCTCACGCATCCCACCAGCGGCTATGCGACGATTGAAGGCGCGGATACCTGGAAGGAGCGGCAAAAAGTGCGCACCAAGTTCGGCTACGTCCCTCAAAGTTTTAGCCTGTATCGCGACCTGACGGTCCTGGAAAATTTTCGCTTTTTCGGCGGCGCGTATGGCGTGCCGGGCGCTGAACTGAAGGAGCGAATCGATCGGTTACTTCGTATCATTGACCTGGAGGAAAAACGCGGCGCGACTGCGGACAATCTATCCGGCGGTATGCGCCAGTTGCTGGCGATCGGTTGCGCCCTGGTGCACAATCCGTCAGTGCTGTTTCTCGATGAGCCCACGCGCGGGCTTGATCCGGTGCACCGGCAGCAAATCTGGAATCTGCTTTACGACCTGAGCCACGAGGGAAAAACGATTTTCGTCACCACACATTACATGGACGAGGCGGAGCGATGCACGGAAGTTGGCTTCATCGAGAATGGCCGGTTGCTGGCCAAGGCTTCACCGCGCGCATTGAAGGCGAGCTTTCGAGCCCGGCTGCTTGAGATCGATGTCGAGCCTCTCATGCCAGCTTTGGTGCAGTTGCGCGAGACACCTGAGTTGCTTGGCGTCTCGTTGCGCAGCGGGAGCCTGCGACTTTACGCGCCGGCAGCTGAGCAACTGATCGCGCGGTGGCGCGAAAACTGGCCGTTTCCCGACATTCGCTTGTTAGGCGAACGCTGGGTAGAACCCGATATGGAAGATGTTTTCACCGCGTACTCGCAAGGTTATGACGGCGTTTTAAAGCGATCCGATTCATGAAATGGCTGTCATTCGAGGCGACCGCGAGTGTCGCTTACAAAGAATTCCTGCACATCTATCGGGATCGGCGGGTGCTGCTTCTCGTGCTGCTACTGCCGCCGCTATTCACGCTTCTTTTCGGTCACGCGTTTGAAACGAGCGAATTGACCGACGTGCCCAGCATGTTGATCAATCGGGACAACACGCCGCGCTCGCAGGAGTTCATCGACATCATTTCAAAGAACAAGACGTTCCGATGGCGCTATGGATCGCCGGAGATAAATAACGAATCGGATTTGCTTGCCTACCACGTGCGCGCAACGCTCGTCATTCCCACAGGCTGGAATGAAAGTCTGGAGAACGGCGATCCGAAACCGTTACTGGTTTATCTCGACGGCGGCGACATCAACACAGCTGATGCCGTGGAAGGCAGCGTTCGACAGAGCCTGGGCGATTTCCAGTTAAAACAACGCGACCAGATGATCGAGACGTTGCCTGAAGAAGTGTTTGAGCTCGGCAAGCAGCTTCCGACGCAAATCCGAAAACGCTTTGTTTCGATGATGGAGATGTGGTCGGTCGATCGCAAACTGCTCTACAACCCGAAATCGCGTGTCATTGATTATGTTGTCCCAGGCATCATCGGATTAATTTTGCAATTGCTCACCGTGACGCTGATGGCGTGTACAATCGCGCGTGAGCGGGAGTCGGGCACGCTGTACCAGTTGATGGTAACTGCTCTGCGGCGGCGTGAAATTGTGATCGGCAAGATGTTGCCGTATCTGGTGGTGTCGACCTTGTTGGTTGTCATTATCATGCTGGTGAGCGGCTGGCATTTTGGGGTCGCGTTTCACGATCTGCCGGCTCTGGCGCTGGTTTGCATTCTGTTTCTTCTTTGTTCGCTCGGACTCGGGTTACTGATCTCGGCCTTCTCGCGCACGCAAACCCAGGCGATCCAGTTTTCGGTTTTCTTTTTGCTGCCCGTCTTCGTGCTCTCAGGAGCATTCGCGCCACTCGAACAATTGCCCCAGGCGGTTCGCTATATATCCGAGCTTTTTCCGCTTACCCATTTTTGCCGCGCTTTTCGGCTCGTGAACATGTATCGCGCGAGTCTAGACTTTTATGTCAATGATCTCATCACGCTTTTGGCGGGGGCATTGATTACGTTTCTC
>JBKOYE010000200.1:0-12555 GCA_046725275.1 Verrucomicrobiota bacterium | reverse complement strand
ACCAGACCTATCGAGGAGTGTCGGCGGGATCGGAGCCGGAGGAAATGGCTATCGTCAACAAGATTCGTACCCTCGTGCCCGACCAGCGCGGCCCGGGCGACACCGATCCGGCGCCTATCACTGCCACAGGCGTTTATCAGAACATCCACACAGTTGTGCCAGTCAACCTCTTTACGTGGGGCTGGAGTATCACGCAGATGCCTAACTTCGCTGAGACGAACAACATCGCCGCGCACATGGCCGCGCCGGACGCGGGTGGTAACGGTTACCCCTACGGCTCGATTATCGAACAGTTGTATACGGTAGATGGAGGCTCGATTGACTGGGCGTATGGCGAGCTGGGCATGGCGGCGTTCTCCACTGAGTTGAGCGGCGGGGACTTCCTCCCTGCTTACTCGTGCATAGATAATCCAGGTTGCGGCTCGTCGCAGGGTATCTGGCCTGAGAATCAGGGGATGCTTTTGTACCTGGCGAAGATAGCGCGCACGCCTTATCTGACTTCGCACGGACCAGATGCCAACACCGTTGTAACCAACCCAGAATCAGTCCCGCAAGGCGTGCCATCACAGCTAACCGCCACTATTAACTTTGCCTGGTCAAACAACGCATTCAGTCAGAACGTGGGCGCAGCAGAATATTACATTGACACGCCTCCCTGGGCCGGCGGCATGGGCATTCCAATGAACGGCTCGTTCAATTCGCCCACCGTGGCCGTCGACGCAACCATAACCACTGCCAGCCTGTCGGTAGGCCGCCACGTTATCTTCGTGCAGGGACGCGGCGTGAGCGACTTCCAGGGATTCCAGACCTGGGGGCCGATCAGTGCGGCGTTCCTGGATGTGACTGAAGGTGCAACACCAACACCAACTGCTACTGCCACCGCCACGGCGACGACAACACCGACCGCCACACCGAGACCAACGCCATCGCCAAGACCCATCCCGTCCCCAAGGGCTCGTCCAACTCCTCAGCCGCGGCCCTAGCCGACTTCGCCGCGAAGGCCCTGATACGCTAGGGAGCTATCTCTTTCTCTGATCGAGCAGAAGCAGCCACCCGCGAACTCGTGAATCGCCCTTTCCAGTTCCACAAATGCAGTCAGCTTTTTATCGGGCGCGCACAACGAAACGCTTTCCGTCGCCGCCGTGTGCGTCAACAATCCAGACCGTGGCCCCTTCACAATCTAGCGCTGAGACGCATCCCCAACTCCAATCGGCTTTGCTGAGATCGTCAGCGATGGTTTCCCAGTCTTTCATTTTAGAACTTTGTTCGCGTCATTGCTTATTATTTAAAACGAGCCCAAATGATAGCGAACAGCACGATGGCAATGATAGCAGTCCCAGCCAAGAAGGCTTTATGGAAAGCAAACTCACGTAAGATCATCGACTCTGCTCGGCCGGGTGTGTTAGCCTGTTTCCCCTGTAATATCGATTCTCGCTCGTCGAGCTTTTTTGCGACTTGTTGCGCAAACTTATCGGCATCGATGAACGTGTCGGCGTGATTGGCGCTTTCGGCCTTGTCGATGCGTTGCGTGACTGCCTTTCGAGTTGGCGTCGCAGAACCGTAATGAAACCGTTCCTGAACCTCTTTAGGAAGTTCGACGAAATAGACCTTTGAAATTCCGGTTTTAGTTCTAAGCACGATCCCGTCTGCTTCTACACGGCTAATCGTGGCGTCTTTGTATACCCTCCCGCTGACGGTTTTGAAGTCCTCGGCCAGCGCGAGTGACCCGGACAGCGCCGCCA
Source organism: Verrucomicrobiota bacterium (assembly GCA_046725275.1). Lineage (GTDB taxonomy): Bacteria > Verrucomicrobiota > Verrucomicrobiia > Chthoniobacterales > UBA10450 > Udaeobacter. The sequence continues at coordinate 10,813 of JBKOYE010000200.1, read as the reverse complement.
GAACTACCAGTGTGGTTCGCCAGTGCTTCACGCGCCGCATTCTGCTTCTTTTGCTCTCCATGCGGCAATGATAAAATGATACGAAGAGCCGCAATGGGCTCAGGCTTTGCTTAAACGGCTACGCGATGCACCGCAGCCATTCACATCATGCCATAATCCGCGTTTTTTGATACTGCTCGCAATGTGATCGAGACCCACGAGCACAAGGGAGATTTCAAGGGCGACGAGGTTCCTTTCGCGGCTCCGGCTGGTTGCCTAGCGCGGGAATCGCACCAGCACCTCATTAGAGCAGGTCTGGGGTTCAAGTAGGTCACACACCTTAAAAATGTATGGAACTCCGCCCAAGAGGCCCGATTGAGTATACGATACTGAATTGGGGCCGACTGTCGCAATCACAATGTAATATCCGTGCCTGATACTTTCGTATATAGTGAAGCCGGGCGAGGTCGGGTCGCCCCCCCTCCAGGTGAGAGTCACCGTGTTGTTTGGTCCCGTCTGGGCCCTAAGTTGGAGTGACGAAGGATTGGAATCGTACGCGACTGAGTCCGCTGCTTGCTGAGCCAACGCGAAGCAGACGAACGTGAATATTGCGACTACCGAATAGATTATGCTTTTCATGTATTGGTGTCCTTACATTGTTTCTTCTTTAGAATTTCCGGGGTGGAAGTTGCTAAAACTGTTCCAGAACAGGAGATTCGCGGAGGAATTTGGTTTATCGGTTGGTTGTGTGAACGAGCCTTTCGCTCATGGTTAACCCTGCGGGAAGAGGGTCAGGTGGAGCTCTTGGGGAGACGCCTAACGGTCTTAGCGCGAGTGCGACTCTGACAAACGGTGACTGGGAGTGTCAATACTGTTTTTGTGAGCCGCCGATTCCAAAGCTTCGGAGACGCCCTTGGCTTTTCAGCCGAACGCAGGTTTCTGCGCGGGCATTATGAGATCAAACTCACCGCGAACTCGTGTATCGCCCTTTGCAAGTCCACAAACGCGGTCAGCTTTTCATCTGCACGCACGAGGAAACGTTTTCCGTCGCCGGTATGTGCGTCAGCAATGAAGATTGTTGGCCCGTTGGCGCAGATTGGATGGACGACCTTCCGAGACTGTTTTGCTGTACCACCGATGATGAAAATTTGCCTGCCTTCAGACCGATTCGGTTCCCCAAATCCCCGTCAGCACGTGCAATGCAGGATGGCATACGCCTGGCCCTTTTTCACGTCCTCCAGTAGCTGACAGACTTCCACTGTGGGCGCCGCAATGAGTTCGATACTGCGCCGTTTCGCCTCCGCAAGGACGTCGTCCATTACCGGAAGCGCGCCATGGGCGCCGGTTCCGACAAGGAGCCGCCGGCCTCCCCATGGAATTTCTTCCCCGGCCGAAAGAGGAGTATGACCGAACTTTTCGCGGAATTCCTTGGAAGGCCCTTTCTTCCGCTTCCGCACTTTGCCGCCGTCGATCACCACATCATGCGTGTAGCGCTTTCCCTCGACCTCGATCTCGCCAAATTTCACCAGTCGTGCTTTCATATCTCAATGTTCTGCTAGTTTCGAGGAGCTTCAAGGCAAGGGACACGGATTCTAAGAATCGCCTCAAGGGCAAATCGCCGCTTCAAGTTCCAGAAACGCAGACAGCTTTTCATCTGGTGCACAATGTATCGCTTTCTATCACTGCGATGCGCGTCTGCAATCCAGATTGTTCGCCCCTCGGAACCTACGGCTGAGACCCAGTCCCAATTGCTGTCGATGTAGCGCAGCTTCGCTAGCGGTCAGCGCTCGCAGACTGTTCCGAGAGGAACTCCCTGATGATGCGTCGTTCGTCCTCGTTCTTGATGCGCGTGAACAACTTTGTCCCAAGCTTAGTAATTGTTTCCGGTTTATCGAACGGCAGCTTCTCATACATCTGGCCGCCTTGAAAGTGACAGGGCTGGCAGCTGGACTGGAGTATCGGCCTGATGTCCGAAGCGAAGGTCGGCCTTTCTGCCACTGTCTGGGTAGAAGTGGCGGGCTTATTCATCGTAGTGTTGGATTTCGTTAACGCATTTGGCTTCGTGCCATTACATGTTTTAAACCCAGTGATGAGAATCACCGTCAGCACCAACATGCTTTTTGGCATAGCTGCACGCTACTCCCGTGAATCTGCCCCAGCAATCCAATTACTTCGGGCTACTTCGGGCGCAACACGATCGACAGACGGCATTCCTCGCTGTGCTCGCCACCGTGCTCGTGAACATCCGTGGCGGCGCAGCGGCAGGGAAAAATCGTGAGAGAGGTTAAACAAGTTTGCGAAGTCCGGCCTCGCCGTGATAAAACGCGGCGCGCCGGGCCGGCCTCTCACTTAGCCGTTGTCTTCTATCGTCCCTTCGGCGCGGGTTTGTATCCAGCCTGCTTTGCGTCCTGCTCGGTCATGTATTTGCCCTTCCTCGTCGTGCCGTAAAAACGCGAGCCTTCCCGATGGTAAACACCTGTCTCGGTGTTAACCCACACCTGGCCATGGCCTCCGCCCGGCGCGGGTGGATTGGCCGCTTCCTCGGTCGTGCGCCCTGCGGGCACTGGGCTTGCAGCCGGAGGCGCTTTTCTCTCAACTTTCGCTTTCTTGGGGGTCGGTTTTGCTTTGGGCGAAGCCGTTGGCGACTCGGCAGGTGAAGGCGAAACAGCTTTCTCCGTTGGTGAAGGTGACGCCGTGGGCGATTCGTTCGGGGTGGGTGATTGAGCTTGCACAACACAGATGGTGGCAAGTCCGATTACAGACATGAGAGTAAGAAGTTTGGTAGTCATAAGCTGGATCGGTCTTCCTTTCTTTCCCCCGCCATGTTGATTCTGTGGTTGCGGGTCCGGAAGAGACGAAGAACCTAGCGGGGGAATTGTTCTCCGCCTGATTCGAATCCGTTTAGCAACGTTGAGTCTGGAGAAGATCACGTCAAGTTGTCAAGCCAATTCGCCGCAATCCCACAACCGCTGATTCCAGTTCCATAAACACCGTCAGCTTCTCATCCGCCCACACGACGTAACGCTTTCCGTCGCCCCGATGAACGTCTGCAATCCAGTTTGTTCGCCCGTGGGCATCAACGGCTGAACACAGCCCCAAATCCATCCGGCCTTGCAGAGTCTGTCATCGATTACTTCCCAATGTGGCATCGTAGTCTGCTTATTGACTATTCTGGGCCGTTTGCGGAGCACACTTGCTCAATTCAAGCTGAGCTCTCACTGTCTGTAGGCCAGCAGTTAGCGCTTCAATTTCCTTCTGCTGACGGGCGATAATGGTCCCCTGTTCCTGCAATGTGCGATGCTCCTTCAGAAACTCATTGAGCAACATCGCGTTCACTGCTTCGTAGCGCACTGTGTAAGGCTTTCCCTGCTCGTCACGGGCCACCAAATCAGGATTTATCTTTGCGACGTCTTCGGCCACCAATCCGAATTGCGGAATGCCCGCAGGGTCAAGCTCGTGCTTGTAGCGGAAAGTCACCGGCTTCAGCGCAAGAATCGCTTCGCTCGCTTTGTCCATCGGGCTGATCTCGTCCTTGAATCGCGCCGAGGAAACAACCGTGCCAAGCTGACCGTTGGGATCAACTATTACCCCGACACCCCCTGCAACGGTGACGCCACTTATGCCGGCGACAAAGGTCCTCCCGTGAGTCGATGTGGCGCCGATGCGGATGGTTCTGGATTCGGTCACAACTCCAACATTTCCGATGTGAATGTTGTTACTGCCCCTGAAGAGAAGTGAAGCGGCTCCAGCGCCCAATGCGATGTTGCTGCTGCCAGAGTTGTTCGTGAGCGCGCTATCCCCGATCGCCGTGTTCTCGATACCGGTTGTGTTCCTCATGAGCGCCTGAGAACCAATGGCCGTGTTGAAGCTGCCGGTTGTGTTGAAGTCGAGGGCAGCAGAACCGGTGGCCGTGTTGTCGTTGCCGGTTGTGTTGACGGCGAGCGCTGAAAGGCCGGTGGCCGTATTGTTGTTGCCAGTTGTGTTGAAGATGAGCGCTGAAGCGCCGGTGGCCGTGTTGTTGTTGCCGCTTGTGTTGGTCAACAGCGCTTGAGAACCAGTGGCTGTGTTGTCCCAGCCGGTTGTGTTGTTAACGAGCGCGTTAAAACCGACTGCCACGTTGTCGAAGCCGGTTGTGTTGTTCAAGAGCACATCCTCACCTAGAACGGTGTTTCCGTCCGTTAAGCAGCCGTGTCGGCAATCCGCCCACGCGGTCGACGAAAGCACAAAACAGGCGAGGGCGAGTGGAATGAGCAAAGCGAGCCGGAAAGGCGCGCGATTCATCGAATCTTTTAATGGAACAGTTGTTGTTTTCATATGCGCGAGATTCTGTCTAGTTTGCTCGCTACACCGCAATGACAAAATGATATTGAGCGGTCGCAGTGATCCGCCCGACATTTAGATTTGATCCCCTCTAACTCTTCCCGGTTGGATGTCTCGATGAATTGGGCAGAATTCCGGGTCGACGTTCGGCGATCTTTCGCAGGCCTGATTTCCCTTTGACACGGCGAAACGCTCCTGTTAGACGAACAGCGTGACTTTTCGCTGCCTTTCACTCGTGGTAGCCGTGGCTTTTTTTGTCACGGCCTGTGCCGAAGTGAGCCACGCTTTGGTCCTCTCAGACGGATTCGTCGTGTATGTCGGCGACCGATCCGATCCGAGTGACTTCGACCCGTACTTCAACCAGCCTAAAATCTACCGCCAACCACGCTATTACGAATCAACAAGCAAGAAGAGAAAAGGCAACAAGGTGTTCAAGACTACAAAGGTGAAGAACCAATACGGTCACACGGTTTACAAAAAGACCACCTCTCACAAAGTGAAGAAAAAGAAGAAGTAGATCGCACTCATGAAATTTCGTTTCTTTCTCTTCATCCTTCTCCTAAGCGTCGCAAACGCATTCGCGGCCGATCTCGACTTCACGCTCGTGAACCAGACAGCCCGAAGCTTTGAAGGTCTCTATATCACCGCCTCTGACAACAAGGACTGGGACGCGAATCTCCTTCTCAACGGAAAAGTGCTGGCCGCAGAGGAAAAAATCCAAGTGCGCTTCAAGAGTGACGCAAAATCACAAACCTGGGATTTCAACCTGGTGGACGACGAGGGACTCTCGGTAACCTTCGATAAGGTAGAGCTGACAGGCGTTGACACGGTGACGTTAAGGGACGTCGGCGGTCAGATCACCGCGGAGATTGAGTAGGGCGCGAGCTTACTCCGTGGAGCTACTGATCTTTTACCACCGTTTGCGGTGCGGACTTACTCAGGTCGAGTTGTGCGCTCACTTTCTGGATTTGCGCGGCCTGCTCCTTGAGCTGGGCTGTGAGGCTCTCTATTTGTTTCTGTTGCTGCGCGACCCTTGCTTCCAACTTCTCAACTTTGCCAACTTTGCCATTGGGCATGGCGGGGCGCTGGGCAGGCGCGCCGGGCGCGCCACGACGTTGCAGTGCGCTACGAGGCGCAGGTGAGCTACCACCCTGGTTCGGGCCAATATCCCAGCCAAGTTCGTCGGTCGAAAGGTCTAAAGTAACTTCAACAACGTTGCCGCCAACAGGCTGGAAGTTATTGAAGATACCACCGATGAAACAGGCTAAGGACCCGGTCCCGTTCGAGAGGTCGCCGATGCGGATCGTATTGCTTTCGTCGGCGGCGAGGGTACCAACGAAGTCGCCGACGTAAGTGTTATTGAAGCCAGTGATCACGTTTGGTCCTGCTACTGTACCCACGGCAGTGTTGTCACTGCCATCAACGTTGTTAACGAGAGCGAACGCGCCGATAGCCGTATTGAAGCTGCCATCGGTATTGATACTCAGGGCGAGGGCGCCGTTGGCTGTGTTTTCAGTGCCGATAGTATTGGAATAGAGCGTTCCTACACCGGTCGCCGCGTTGAAGTTGCCTGTAGTATTGTTAAAGAGCGAGCCGTGGCCGACTGCAGTGTTCTCCGCGCCGCTGTCGTTGAAGGCAAGCGCCTCAGTTCCAACGGCCACGTTCTCTTCGCCAATGGTGTTGAGCAACAACGCTCCAGCGCCCACTGCCGTATTGGACTCCCCGTTGTTGAGGACCAGCGTCCCAGCGCCCAGAGCGGTGTTGAAGTTGCCGGTGGTATCCAAAAAGAGCGAGCGCCAACCAAGTCCTGTATTTCCAACGCCGTCGGTGAGAAGACTCAGCGCATCGCATCCTTCCGCTGTGGTGAAATTGGGATAGCACCCGTCTGGTGGAGGACTGACCGCTTCTGTCGTTGACGAAACGGTGACGGAGAGGAATGCAAGAATGATGGAAAATAATCGAATTGTCGTTTTCATGGTCTGAGTTTCCCAAAAACTTCGCCTGTTTGTCGAGAAAGACTCTGAAACGATCAAGATCGAGGCATTACATTGCAGCCGCAACGTGCTTGCCATTAGCCTACTGGCGATTTCAACGGGAGGTTAGCTGTCGAGTTGCCAAACTTGTTCGGTCAAAACGTGGATACAAACCGCTCTTTCCAATTTCAGAAATGCAGTCAGCTTTTTATCCGCACGTACGATTGAAGCGGTTCAAATCGGCGATCACAAGGCAGGATGCGCCTCCAAGCTGCGGCGTCCCTAATTTTCGTCCTCTGTAATCAGGCAGTGCTTGAAACGGACGAGCACGCGGCCAACTCAGAGAACCGTGACATTGCGACGTGCCACTTCCTAAGATTTTACCACCGCCGGTGTGCCGACTCGCGCTGCGTTATAAAACTGACGCGCTTTCCAATAAGGCATTCTAATGCATCCGTGCGATGCGGGCACTCCAGGCAGGTAGCCCTGGTGCAATCCATAACCCGGCGAGAACTCGAGAAAGTAGGGCATCGGGGTACCCACAAAGTGGGAATGCAGGGGTTTTGGGTCACGCCTTACATCGACGTTGCCTTCACCACGCGACCCGAATCGTCAACGTCACCATACAGACTGGAGTGATGATCTTCCTCCTTACGGATAACCTGGAAGCGACCAACCGGAGTACGATATCCTTCGCGACCACTGGATATGCGCGCCGACGCGATTCTATACTCTCCACGGTAGAGATAGGCTTCCTGCGCCCCTAAGCTCACGACGATCGACGGTCGGCCGGAATGACGCTCCGGCAGGTTCGACGTGACCATATCGGTCACAGTGCTACAGCCACTTAAAATCATGGCCGTCGCGCAGAGCCCAAAAGATTGTGAAAGTCGATTCATGAAATCTGTGTCTGATGATTATCGAGCCAACACGCCTACTTCGGCTGGTCTTAACCGCTCAGCGAGCTTCACACCTCTTTTGCGACTGTTGGTGACGAAGGTGTTGTTTTCTCCCAAGGTTGACCACGGCCCACGCGGCACTTCGCTAAAGTCCACAAACTGCCAGTCAGTGACATCTGTTTGTTTCAGCTCGAGATAGTCTCGCACAGCAGGGGAGACATCGAGGCCAGCACCCTTATTCAGATTGGGTTTTGGACGTTCGTTGCCAAAGACGTATTGCCAATGGTCTGTGCGAAATGGTCCTGCGTCTTCCCATTGCGCATAAGCAATTCGATTGCCTTTGCGGATCGCGACCCATCGGTCTTTGCAAGTGGAAACAGCCGGACCTTGATACGCCTCTTGAAACCACGGAACAACGCGAGGCGCTTCCGCCCGGTGACCAGTATTTGCTTTGTCATTATACGGGAGTGCGCAGTAAAACGGGTTCTGCCGTGGTGTGAATTTTACCGGGAGATAATTGCGCCGATTGGCGGGATTTGGGTCATCAAAACCGCCATAGCTTTTGGCCCATTGTTTGTCCCACGAACTTGTGTGATTTGGAACGAGATTATTTCCGTGTGGCGGTTCGCCAATCCAAAAGACTGTCGTTACGATCCTTTTTTTCCACGGATATGGCTGCGCTCGCCGAGAGGCGGACGATTTTGTGATGACAGGCTTGTCTTTTTTAGTGACCGCTTCGCTTTGTGCAGGAAAGGCCGGATCAAACGGGATAACGAGAGCGAAACATAAAAGGATAACTGAGCAGCTTTTCCCCATTACTTTCCCATCGGTTCCGTTCAAACACTGCGTGCAGCCGCGAAGACTTATTTCGCTTTCGCGGTTTAGATTATCACATTAGAAAAGATTACAAGGCGATATTTTTCGGCTGCAACCGGGCACCGGATGCAATCCGCAATGCAGTCAGCTCACCGGAGTTTTGAAGTTGAACCGAGAAATCGGGACGAAATCCAACGCGTTGGAATGGCGAGCGCACGCCCTTGCCGGGACAACACCCCTTTGGCAACGGTCAAGGAAGCGTGCGCCCCCAATCTTTCGTGTTCCTATTCGTCCTCGGTAATCAGACCAAACAGGCCATGTTCTTCATCGGCGATTCCGGCGGTGAAATAAACGCCGTCCCCCAGAGGAAGAAGATCCCACAGGCCATCAAATTGAAGCTGCGTGCCATCGGCCCGCACGAGTGTCTCGATGAAGGCGCCGGTGACCGGATCGTAAACGTTGATCAGGCCGTCACCGAAATTGCCGACCCAAAGGCCGTCCTCGACGAGGGCAAGTCCCCATGGGGCATTGAGCTCGCCGTTTGAGATCAGCCGGCTGAGGAAATTGCCGCTGGTGTCGAACACATTGACGAAGCCACAGCCAGCGCAGGCAACGTCGTCTTCTTTTCTGTGGTCCTGCTTCGCATAGGTCACATAGATTTGACTGTTAAAGTTTCGGATGCCGAAGGGTGCGTATCCAGCGGGAAGGTTTGGGTCCACGAAACCGTTGGGAGTCACCTGATGAAAATTCTCATCGTAAGTCTCGACTTTCCCGGTATGAAAGTTTGTTGCGTAGAGAAAATTGTGACCGTTGGCGACGCCGAGCGTTGCACCTTTGTAAATGGCGCTATTAACACCGCGGTTTGTGCCGTTATCGACGGCAATGATGGCGTGCGTCGGATCCAGCGTGGGGTTCCAACCCGAGATGGAACCGTCTTCACTGACAAAGATGAACAACGCGGAAGCCGAAGTCCCATTCTTTGTGACTTCGAAGAACCCGGTGTCGTTAAATACGATACCGGTGGGATTGCCGCCGTCCCTGTTCCGCGCGGCGGTTGGGATTTCGACCACCAGCGGAACGGCTGTGCCATCCTGATTGTACAGTGTTGAAACGCCGGTGCCGTTGTCGCTGACCCAAATAATACCGGTTGACCCCGCGGCCATGCCCCACGGATTAACGAGGTTCGGATCAACGTGTTGCGCCACGCCGGGAATGTCTGATTGGAGGTTTGTCCACGAATAGGTGTCCGCGCGTGCGGACGCGGCCGTGAACATCGCTACTGCTAGCGAGAGCAGAGCGATTGTTCTGTAATGAGTAGTCGTTTTCATAATGCTTGATGTGTTTATTCGCAGAAAGAATCGCATCGATCACTGCGGCGGGGCGGATTGGAAAAGTAACGCCGTTGTTACCAATCACGACGACTGCGTTGCGACAGTGGCGACGTGATTTCTAAAAAGCTGTTAGCTCCGATCGTGTCTCGAATCAAAAGGCGGACGCATTATCGCAAAATCACCAAGCGCATTTACAATCATTTGCTTGTTCTCGGTTCTGCTGTTCGTGTGCGTCACCACGGTTGCGCCCCAGCGCCGCGGCCGCGGGCCACTCCGGCTCCAAGACCGTGACCGCTCTCTGGCCGAGCGATTATTATCGACCCGTAGTGACACCAGTGCGAACGCAGCAGAAAGCGCGACTCGACCGCGCGCGTATCATGCTCAATGCTTCGGAATGGTTCGAATGTAATTGACCAAATTCCACCGGTCTGTTTCGGAAAGTCGTTTGCCATATGCCGGCATCGGCTTTTTCCCCGTTGTGATCTTCCAGAAGAGTGCCCCGTCGGATTCCGTGTTTAGCTGTGGATTGGAGAGCCTCGCAGGGTGAATGTTCAGCTCAATCACAGCTGGGCCGTCAGCGTCCCCGCTCTTCCCATGACACATTGCGCAAGTTTTCGAATAAATCTTCTGGCCGGCAGCAATGGAGTACTGTGTCGGTGCGATTGGATTCTTTTTCGCCGCGCTTGCGGCAGGGCTGAGCCACTTCCCAGATACTGAATCCGCTCCTGCAGCACCGCCACCCGGATAGGCAAATGTCAGCAGCGTCAAGACACCAAGCATCGAAAAAACGATCCGCGAAGTTTTCATCAATTTCCTCCGAGTTAACATGACATTGTGTACTGCAAGGACGCGACTACGACGAGAGCAGAAAAGTTACGCCTTTGTTACGCTTGCACAGCGAAGATTAAGCGCCTCGCTGTCCGTGAACTCTCCCTCAAGGAACAGCTTTAAGGTTTGTTCACAACCATTTTGGCCGCCGGCTTACTCATCTCAAGCTGGTCGTTCGCTTTCTGGATTTGCACGGCGTTCTCTTTCAGCTGGGCGGTGAGCGTCTCTATTTGTTGCTGTTGCTGGGTGACCGTGGCCTGCAAGTTCTGAACTTTGAGATTGAGCATGGCTTGCTTCGCGGCATCGGGAATGGCTTGGGGCCGAATGCCTTTGGACGAAAATCCACCCGGGCCATCGGCGGTGACCGTGCCCAATCTTCCATCGGAATCGACCATCACCATAGCGGCCGTCGCGGCGGAAACCGGCGCACCGAAGATATTGTCGATAAAGCACCTGTCGCTCTCCTGGCCAAAAACACTGTGCACACCAGAGTGGTGGCCGATGATGATATTGTTATCGGCGGTAGTGATCCCGGAGCCCGCCATTGTGCCTACGACAACGTTATCGCTCGTGGTTTGGCTATTCTGGATTGCCAGATTACCAATGGCCGTGTTGTTGCTTCCGCTGGTGTTAGCAGTGAGCGCTTCCGAACCGATGGCCGTGTTGG
>JBKOYE010000032.1:0-21293 GCA_046725275.1 Verrucomicrobiota bacterium | reverse complement strand
GAACCGCGCGTTGCGCCGCGGGCGTTCGCGCTGAAGTCGCTCGTAAACATGCAGCACCATGTCGATCGCGCGATCGCCGTTTGCGTGTACGCCGATCTGCCAGTCTGCTTCGTGAGCTTTACGGCCGTTCTCATACAGCTCCTGCTCGGTCATCACTTGAATTCCAAAATCATCAGGGCGTCCGACGTACGGTTGCGAAAGCCACGCTGTCCGTTCGGAGATTGAACCGTCGGCGACCATCTTCATCCCGCCGACGCGAACCCATTCATCGCCAAAACCGGTGCGAATGCCCGCCGCGAGCATCCGGTCGATTTCACTGTAGTGGATGAAGCAGTAGATGCGTACGGACAAGTCCCCGGCGTCGTGCGCGTCCTGATACCCGCGCAGATAATCGTGCACTCCCCAGGCATCGTGTGCGGAAGTAATGCCAGCGCGCGACATCATTTTGCAAATAAGTTTCACTGCGTCGCGATAATCGGCGCGGGTGTAAGTAGCACCAATCGCTTTGTAGAAAATCTCGCTTGCGCGTTCGCTGATTCGTCCGTTGAGCTTCCCGGTTTTCGGGTCGCGATCGAAGCGCCCACCCGGCGGGTCAGATGTACTTTCGCTTACGCCAGCTCGGCTGTAGGCGAGCGCGTTTACGTAAGCAGTGTGTCCGCCGCGATGTGAAATATAAACTGGATGCTGAGGCGCGGCCGCATCCAAATCTTCGCGAGTTAGCGGCCGTCCATTGCTTGTCTTTGTATCGTCATATTTGAAACCGAGCACCCACTGACCGGCGGGAGTTTTGGAAGCGCGCCCAGAAATTGCTTTCTGGATTTCCGCAATCGATCGCAGATCGCAATCTACTTCTCGCAGGTGCATCAGACCCGCTTCAGCGGGATGGGTGTGGGCATCAATAAATCCGGGAACAACAGTGCAGCTTTCGAGATCTATTTTTTTGGTTTTGGCTGACGCCAGCGATAGAACTTTCTCGTTAGCCCCGACCGCGAGAAAGCGATTCCCTGCGATAGCGACTGCTTCAGCACGCGGCTGCCGGTCGTTGATGGTGATGATGTTGGCGTTGTAAAGAATCAACTCCGGTTGCGTGTGTTCCAAAGGCAACGATGCGCTGAGAGCAAAAGCGCCGGCAGAACGCAGGAATTCACGTCGAGACTGCACGTGAGCGATCACGACTTTCTAGTTTCCGCTCGTGTTTTGCAATCATTGATTATTAAGTATGGCATTGTGGACAGGCCGCAACCTTGCCCGATTCTTGTGAACGGCGAATGGCAAGACATGCGGAACGTCGAAACTTCGCCAGTCTATAATCCCTCGACAGGCGAAGTGATCGCGCTCACGCCAATGTGCACGGCGGCGCATGTGAACGACGCGGTGGAAACGGCAGCAGCGGCATTTCCCGCGTGGTGGGAAACGCCGCCGGTGGAACGCGCCCGTGTGCTTTTCCGTTTCAAAATGCTCCTCGAGGAGAATTTTGATGAGGTCGCGCGCTGCAACACATGCGAGCACGGCAAGACGCTGAACGAGTCGCGCGGCGATGTCCGGCGCGGAATCGAGATGGTGGAATTTGCCTGTGGCATTCCGTCGTTGCTCGGCGGCGAGACAGTCGAGAACGTCGCGCGCGGAATTGATTGCGAAACGATTCGGCAACCCCTCGGCGTTTGCGTCGGCATCACACCATTCAACTTCCCTGCGATGGTGCCGCTCTGGATGTATCCAGTAGCACTGGCTTGCGGGAATACTTTCGTGCTGAAACCGAGCGAAAAGGTGCCGATGACCGCGATGATGATTGCGCGCTTACTGCAACAAGCCGGTCTTCCGCGCGGCGTTTTCAACATCGTCCATGGCGGGCGGGAATGCGTTGAAGCGTTACTCGCGCATCCAAAGGTCAGTGCGGCTTCGTTTGTCGGATCAACTCCCGTGGCGCGCTACATCTTTGAAACCGGTACGCTTCACGGCAAGCGGGTCCAGGCAAACGGCAGCGCGAAAAATTTCGTCGTCATCATGCCCGATGCGGAGATCGAACAGTCGACGCGCGCGGTTGTAGATGGGGCCTTTGGATGCGCGGGCGAACGTTGCATGGCCAGCTCAACTGCGGTCGTGGTAGGAAGCGCGGCGAAAGATGCTCTGCCTTCACTAGCTGGTGCCGCTAAGAGCATTCGGGTCGGACCGACGGACCGCGAGCCGCAGCCAGACATGGGACCGCTCATCACTCGACAACACCGCGATCACGTAGCGCAGCTCATCGGAACTGGTGCGGCAGAAGGCGCGAAAGTTCTTGCTGACGGCCGCGCTCTTCGGTTAAACAGCGGCGGTTTTTTTCTTGGCCCCACTGTTCTCGACGAGGTGCAAACCGACATGACCGTGGCGCGTGAAGAAATTTTTGGGCCGGTGCTGAACGTGATGCGAGCTCGTGATCTCGAAAGTGCGATCGAAACTATCAATAGCTCACCTTACGGCAACGGCGCTTCTCTCTTCACGCGCTCGGGAAAAGCGGCACGCGAATTTAAGCATCGCGTCAAAGCGGGGATGGTCGGAATCAATATCGGCGTGCCCGCTTCGATGGCTTGGTTCCCGTTCGCCGGCTGGGGCGATTCCTTCTTTGGTGATCTGCACATGCAAGGCAAGGAGGGTGTGCAATTTTTCACAAGGCAAAAGGTAGCAACAAGCCGCTGGTTCGCTGAGGGTGAAGGAAACATCTGGAACGCGAAATGATACACGCGCCTGAACTACCGCCTTTTGATTATCAGCCGCAACCGTATCGCGGGCCATCGGCGGAAAAGGTGCTGCACTTGCGTCGCCAGTTTCTGAATCCCGGGATATTCCTCTATTACAAACGACCATTGATGATCGTCGAGGGCAAAGGCCAATACGTCTTTGACGAACACGGTCGGCGGTATCTTGATGCGTTGGGCGGAATTGTGACCATCAGCGTCGGCCACTGTCATCCCGACGTGGTCGAGGCAGCGCGTCGGCAGAATGAACTCTTGCAACACGCGACCACGATTTATCTGCATCCCAACGTCGCCGAGTATGCGCACAAGCTCGCGGCGAAGATGCCCGGCGAACTGAAGGTCTGCTATTTTGTCAACTCGGGTTCGGAAGCCAACGATCTGGCGCTGTTGATGGCGCGCGCTTACACCGGCAACTACGATGTCATTGCGCTGCGAAATTCGTATCACGGCGGCAACGCTTCCGGTATGGGACTCACCGCGCACCGCACTTGGAAGTTCAATGTCCCGCATAGCTTCGGCGTGCATCATGCAATCGCGCCTGATCCTTATCGCGGGCCCTGGGGACGCGATGATCCGCGCGCGGGATCCAATTACGCAGCTGACGTTCGGAACTTGATCGAGCACGCAACCTCGGGACAGGTGGCGGGCTTTATCGCTGAATCAATCCAGGGCGTCGGAGGGTGCGTGGTGTTTCCGGACAATTATCTCAAGCACGCGTACGAGCATGTACGCGCGGCCGGCGGGGCTTGTATCGCCGATGAAGTGCAGACCGGATTCGGGCGCACCGGCACTCACTACTGGGGATTTGAGACTCAGGGCGTCGTGCCCGACATCGTGACAATGGCCAAAGGGATCGGCAACGGCGCGCCACTCGGTGCTGTCGTGACCACACCCAAGATCGCGGCCACACTCGCGCAGCGCACGCACTTTAACACGTTCGGTGGCAATCCCGTCGTGTGCGCGCAGGCCTCTGCTGTGCTGGATGTGATCGATCGCGAAAAATTGCAGGCAAACGCGCTGCGAATCGGCACTCAGATTTTTGCGGGACTCGAGTGCTTAAAGGGAAAACACAGTTTCATCGGCGACGTGCGTGGCAGAGGCCTGCTTCTTGGAATTGAGCTAGTGAAAGACCGCGCAACGAAAGAGCCCGCAACGGCCGAGTGCGCGCGGGTGCTGGAGAGCTGTCGAGAAATGGGATTATTGCTGGGTAAGGGCGGTTTGTACGGGCAGACAGTCCGTTTTTCGCCACCGATGTGCCTGAACGAAACCGACGCCGACTTTCTGCTTGCTGTCTTGGATCGAGCGTTTAGCGCAATCTGAGGCACACGCGACGAATTGCTTTGACAAACGCCTAACAATTTCCGCATATTGGAGGCGTCGCTAAAGCGGATTCTGAATCAGGCGAAGGACGTTTAGTTCGGCAGCTCCTTTGCCAGTCCGGACCCGCAATTTCAAGGTCAATTCAAACTGGGAAGGGAAGGAAGAGCAATGAATGCACTAATTCGATTTAAGAACGTAGCTCCACTATTCGTTATCGCGCTGTCGCTGGTAACCGCTACCGCGGCGACGACAGATGTCATCTTTAGTTTTGAAGAGGAGAATGGCGAATACGCCGACACCGATCTGGAGACGGACAGCGCGGGGAATATCTATGGCACGACGGTGCTCGGCGGCGATTATGGCGGTGGCACAGTTTTTCAACTCAGCCCATCTGGTGGCTGGGTGCAGACGGTGCTTTACAGTTTCACCGGTGGCGCCGATGGAGGCGAGCCCTACAAAGGAGTCTCAATCGATCGCCAAGGCAACTTGTACGGCACGGCAGTCACCGGCGGTTCAGGTGGCTGTGAAGGTGGCTGCGGCGTGGTTTACAAGCTAACGAACTCAGGCGGCACGTGGACTCAAACAGTCATCCATGCGTTCACTGGCGGCGACGATGGCTCCGGCCCAGGTGCGAGGGTCACAGTCGATCGAAGTGGAAATGTTTATGGCATGACGCCGACTGGAGGCACGTACGGCTTGGGCACGATTTACAAAATTCATCCAAACGGTGGAACTTGGGATTTTCAGGTCATTCACACCTTTACGGGCGGCGCGGATGGGTCCAGCGGTTCGGCCGGAAGAATGTTGCTGGATCGTGGGCGGCTCTATGGCGCAGCGACTACGGGCGGCCTTTATGGAGCCGGGGTTATTTTCGAACTCACACCCACACCAGTTGGAGAATGGGATCTTAGGACGCTCTATTCCTTCCGTGGGCAACCGGACGGAAGTTTTCCTTACGGGGCCTTACTTCGTGCTGCTTCGGGAAAATTCTACGGGACGACGTACTACGGCGGCCAAAACGGTATTGGCGCTGTTTACGAGCTGTCTCCCCGGCCGACTGGCGAATGGCGCGAGAGAGTTATTTACAGCTTCCAAAGCGCGAACGACGGCAACAGTCCTATTAGCAATCTTGTCTCGGACGCAACCGGCAATCTTTATGGAACCACTAGCGAGGGTGGTCTGGGCAGTGGCACGATTTTCAAACTGAGTCGCACTGGCGGTCACTGGACCGAAACTGTAGTTCATGCCTTTGAGGGACCACCCGATGGCGCGTTTTCCTACAACGGCATGGTCGTGGATCCATTTGGAAACTTTTACGGCGCAACTGTGCACGGCGGCACGGCCGATGACGGTTGCGTCTATCAGTTCACGCCCTGAGCGCGCAGCAGCAAGGCTAAACCGGCTGGTCGGCGCTCCGACGCGCTTTGCTTTTGCGCGCGCGTTGAGCGACGTCTGATTGTTTTTGTGAGGCAGGTGGACCTCGAGGAGTGAACGCGATCGTCGATCCGTCTGTTTGCATCAAAGCACCTCGGACCCGAATTCGCCGTCGCTGACGCGGGTGCGGATTTTCATTTTTGAGCGGACGTTTGCGGTGGTACGGATGATTTGTCCGCGCTCGTTCATTGTGATGCTGTAACCCCGGCGCAGCGTCGCGTCGGGTCCGAGCACGCGCAGCATTCCTTCGATGTGCTTGAAACGGTATGTTGCGTTTTCAATCAATCGCGCAGGGCAGGCGATCAGTCGCCGATGCAAATCGGCGAAACGGTTTCGGCGCATCATCAGCTCGCGCACGGGACTGCGCGCTTGTAACACGCGCAGAGCATGGAGAAGGCCGCGTTTGTATCCGTCGATCTTGTGCGCGAGACAGCTCTGCAACGTCTCGCGCGCGTGATCGAGCCTCTGTTGCGCGTTGCGCACGTGGTTGAGTAACTGGTGCCCAAGCGCGCGCGCGCAGCGCTCTGTCTGCCGGTTGAGATCGATGAGGTCAGGGACAATCAATTCCGCAGCAGCGCTTGGCGTGGGCGCACGCAGGTCGGCCACGAAATCGCCGATAGTGAAATCGATCTCATGACCGACCGCCGAGACGATTGGCACAGCGGAATGGAATATCGCGCGTGCGACGATCTCTTCATTGAACTCCCACAAGTCTTCGATGCTGCCGCCACCGCGCGTGACCACGATGAGATCGACCGGTGCAAACGCCTCGTTAGGCGTCGCCAGTTCGCGAATCGCCACGGCGATTTCCTGCGCTGCTCCGGTTCCCTGTACGCGCACCGGGTTGATCAAAATGTGCAACCACGGCGCGCGACGACGGAGCACGTTCAGCATATCGCGGATGGCTGCTCCGCCTGGCGACGTCACAATTCCTATCCGTCGCGGAAATCTTGGCAATGGCCTTTTCCGTTCCGGCGCGAATAATCCTTCTGCCTGAAGTTTGCGTTTCAGCGCTTCGAATTTCGCCTGGAGCAGACCTACTCCGCGCGGCTGGAGAATCTGAACGTTGAGCTGGTATTGTCCGCGCGCCTCGAAAACCGTGACAGTGCCGAAGACTTGCACCTGTGCGCCATCGACCAGCGGTTGTCGCGGCGGCAGCATCGTGTCTCGCCAGATCACGCATGAGATCTGTGCGCGTTGATCTTTGAGCGTGAAATACTGATGACCGCTCGGGTGCAATTTGTAGTTTGAGATTTCTCCCTGCACCCAGACTGCGGCGAACTTCGTCTCAAGTGTGCCACGGATGCTTCGCGTCAGCTCTGAGACAGTAAAAACTTTGGCCGTCTGCTGAAAGAAATCCGCTGTGAGTTGCATGCAAATCATAAATTAACCACAGGGATCGCGAAGAGCGCAGAGTTTATTTTTGTTCTGCGCGGCGATGGTAGGGCGTCAGTCGCGGCGGCCGCAACGATCGTTCTTGACTGCCTGGTGTCAGTGCGGAGATGATCGCGCGCTTATGAAGAGGCGCTTGTGTCAACCGGTTCGACTACGAATTCCACCGCGATTCGATTTCAGAAATCATGCGCGTGACACAAGGCGAAGCACGCATTTATCCGACGGTTACGTTCGAAGCACAGCCAAGTGAATACATTTCAATGCTGCGATCCGATCCGGCGCTGCAACGGTTCGCTTTCACCGAAATCAAAACCGATTTCGAATTTCTCGTGAATTCCAACTCGTATCTGTACGTGCGTCGGAGCTGACCGCTGAAACGCCAAGCTCAACACACCTGAATCATTGGCCAAACAAATCCGCCTGCGCGCCGGTGGGTGGTTTCAGTCCGAGCTTGCGATAGGCGTTTGCGGTGGCGACGCGGCCTTGCGGCGTGCGTTTGATGTAGCCTTCCATTATTAAGTACGGCTCGTTGACTTCCTCGATTGTGCCTGCTTCTTCGCCCACGGCGACTGCGAGGGAATTCAAACCAACGGGGCCACCGTTAAATTTGTGGATCAACGCTTCAATAATGCGCTTGTCCCATTGATCGAACCCGTCGCGGTCGATTTCGAGCATGGCGAGCGCGCGATCTGCAAGTTCCGCAGTGATGTTCCCTTCAGCTTTCACCTGCACGTAATCGCGAACCCAACGCAATAAATTGTTCGCGGTGCGCGGTGTGCCGCGTGACCGAGCGGCAATCTCAGCCGCGCCGGCTGCATCGATCTCGACGTTCAGCAAGCCCGCGCTACGCATGATGATCTTCTGCATTTCGTCCGCATTATAGTAATCGAGTCGCGCCGTCATGCCGAAACGCGAACGCAACGGCGCGCTCACCATTCCAGCTCGCGTGGTCGCGCCGACCAGGGTGAACTTCGGCAAATTGAGCCGCAGACTGCGTGCCTGCGGTCCTTGATCAATGATGATGTCGAGCCGGTAATCTTCCATCGCGGGGTAGAGATATTCTTCGATTGCCGGTTGCAGTCGGTGGATCTCGTCGATGAACAGCACATCGCCTTTTTCCAGGCTGGTGAGAAGCCCTGCGAGCTCGCCGGCCTTCTCAATCACCGGTCCGCTGGTGTTTTTGATATTCACGCCCATCGCATTGGCGATGATGTAGGCGAGCGTCGTCTTGCCGAGCCCGGACGGTCCGCTCAAGAGAATGTGTTCAAGGACGTCGCCTCGTTTCTTCGCAGCTTCGACCATCAGCTCCAGCCGTTCCCGAACCTTGACCTGACCGTTGAACTCGCTGAACGCCGGTGGTCGCAGGGAGATTTCAAAAGCAGCATCTGGCTCCGGCGGTTTCATGTTACATCGGTGTATCGTGTATCGTGAATCGTTACATCGCCAGAGCGAAATCACGAATCGCGACTCTCAATTCTCGACTCACGATTCTCGGTTTCACGCCAAATTCTTCGTCAGCACCAACTCTGTGCCGCGGCGTTTGTGGATATAATCGACCTGGTCAAATGCGTTGCGAATGAGATAAAGACCAAGCCCGCCTGGCTTGATCAGGTCGTGCGCGCGTCCTTTCATTTCGTGCGGGAAAACTTTCTCACCGTAATCTCGCAAGCGCATGCGCACGCATTTGCGTAATCCTTCCATTCGCAACGAGATGAGTTGATCGTCGCGCAAACGGTACGCGTAACGGATTACATTCGTGCACGCTTCGTCCACGCCCAGCACCATCAGCAGTCGCTCCTTGTCGGAAAACGGATAGCCGTTAAGGAATTCGCGCACGCATTCCCGCAGCAACGCGAGGTTCGCAGTGTGACTGCTGAATTCTACTTTCCTTCTCTTCATCCTTGCGCTCGAAAACGGGAGCAGATTTCGGGCGCCGATTCAAGGGTGACTCGTATTTTCAGTTGTCCGCATGTATGGCCGCACTGTAAAAAGCCGATGGACACTCCGCGAAAGCACTGTTCAATTTTGCTGGATGTGGCGAGTGTGGGTTGGGCTTTTGCTTTTGGCGACGCCGGTTTTGGCGGATGAGAACGCTACTGCGTACGAAGCGTTGCGCGTCGTAGGGCGGGAATTCGGTCGTGATGCGGTACATCAAATTGTATCAATCACCGGGACCAAGGGCGATCCACAGCCGGAGAAATGGAAAATTATTGTGGAGGAGCCGCAGGGTCGCGGCTTGCGGGAACTGGACGTCGCCGACGGGAAGATTGATTTCGACGACACGGCGGACCGCGACGTAGCCGGTTCCTCCGAAGGAGCAACGATTGACGTCTCGCGTCTGAATCTGGATTCGAGCGGTGCATTCGCGGTGGCGAGTCACACCGCGGAGGCGTCGCACACGAATTTTGCAACAGCCGATTACATCTTGCGCACTGACGATCGCGGCGAACCGATGTGGATTGTGACCCTTCGAAGCAGATCGTCGCGTCCGGTCGGGACGATCTATATTGGCGCGACTCGCGGCACGGTCAGGCGAACAGAAGGCATGTTTGCCGGTGCGACCATGGAGGACGTCGAGGGTGATTATGATCAGGGAAACGTAACCGGCGTCATCAGCAGCGCGAAGCGAAAGATTAAGCACAGTTTCTATAAAGCACAGGAAGAAGCGCGCGGAATGTTCGAGAGAGTGAAGCGATCATTTTCGGATTTCATTAACCGGGAGTAGGGAGCGAAAAATGAATAACACGTCCAATGCCTGGCCGCCTCTGCCATTTGCAGAGTGGCAAGATACCGCCGTGACGCTCCATATGTGGACCCAGATCGTGGGCAAAATTCGCCTGACGCTGAGTCCATGGACGAATCACTCCTGGCATGTCACGCTCTACGTGACCTCCCGTGGCTTAACAACTTCGCCAATCCCACACGATTCTTCTACGTTTGATGTACGATTTGATTTTATCGATCACCAATTGCGCATCCTCAAAAGCGATGGTGATGGGCGAACGATTGAACTAAAACCGCGTTCCGTTGCCGACTTTTACCGGGCCGTGATGAAGAGTCTCGACGAGCTTCATCTGCCGGTGACTATCAACAAAGTGCCTAACGAGATCGAGAATCCGATCGCCTTCGATGAAGATCAAGAGCACCGCGCTTACGATCGCGAATATGCCAATCGGTTTTGGCGCGTTCTCGTCCAGAGCGACCGCGTGTTCAAGGAGTTTCGCTCGCGTTTTTCTGGCAAGTGCAGTCCGGTGCATTTTTTCTGGGGGAGCTTTGATCTGGCGGTCACGCGTTTTTCCGGACGGCCGGCGCCGCCGCATCCCGGCGGAATCCCGCATCTGCCGGACGCAATCACACGAGAAGCGTACTCCCAGGAGGTGAGCAGCCTCGGTTTTTGGCCGGGCAACGTCGCTGCGCCGATGCCGATTTTTTATTCGTACGCATATCCTGAGCCTGCCGGCTTTGCAGAAGCAAAGGTTCAGCCGGCCGCAGCTTTTTACGAGCCGAAGTTTCGCGAGTTCATGTTGCCATACGACGTGGTGCGGACGGCTGAAAAACCAGATGAAATCCTGCTCGATTTCGCCCAGAGCACGTATGACGCTGCGTCAAAGCTGGGAAAGTGGGACCGCGATGCATTGGAGGAACACAAACCTTCCTTGCATTTTACGCACCTGCGCCCGTAATTTAACGAAGATGAACCCTGGTTGCGCAGCGGAACAAGCTGCCTGGCGCGAACTGAAAGACGGATGGCGTCCATTATACGGCGACGTGGACAAGATCGGCCTCGCGATCGAGTGGCACGACTTCCGCATCGAACATTCCTTCAACTGGGGACGCACGTTCCATCCGAATAGCCTTGAATTTTGCTTGAATCTTAACGGGCACGGAGCCGTTGGCCGAGCCGGTGGCGCATGCAGCGATTATCTTCCAGGCAACTGTGGCTATTACGCGGTTGCGGATGAGCCGCTGCCGGCCTCGCGACGCGCACATGACCATCATCAATTCGTGACGCTCGAATTTTCGCGCGAACACTTACGGAAGCAGTTTGCCCAGAATGAGGCGGACCTTGAACCAGAGATTCGCCGTGTTGTTTTCGAAGATAAAGAGGAAAACGCCGTTGCGCCCGTGCGACCGATGACGATGCAGCAACGCAGCGTCGTGTCCAGCTTGGCGGAGCCGCCAGTCGCGAAAGCGGCACAGATCCTCTGGTACCAGAGCAAAGCGTTGGAGCTCATGGCGCAGTTTTTTTTCGCGCCGAAGGATCCGGAATTTTTCTGCATGCGACAGAAACGTTTGGCGCGCGAGCGAGTGGAACGCGTGAAGGAGGTCCTTAAACGCGATCTGGCTAACCCGCCGACCTTGGAAATGTTGGGACAACAGGTGGGCTGCAGCCCTTTTTATCTAAGCCGGATTTTTTCGCGCGAAGTCGGTCTCACCATTCCCCAATATCTGCGCAACGTGCGAATGGAACGCGCCGCGGAACTTTTGCGCACTGGACGTTACAATGTCACTGAAGCCGCGACAGAAGTCGGCTACTCGAGCCTGAGTCATTTCAGCAAAGCATTTTGTGAAACCATCGGCTGCTGCCCGGTGCTTTATCCGGCGGCCAAGAATGTTCTCCTCGACCGCTGACGCGATCGAGGACTGGAGTGTTGGAGTAGTGGAGTAATGTTTGAAATATCTTAAGCACTTCATTACTCCAACACTCCACTACTCCAATGCCGATCCGGCGCGCGCTCATTTCCGTTTCTAACAAAGCCGGCATTGCCGCGTTCGCCCGCGCGCTTGAGGGGCAAGGGGTGGATATCATTTCCACAGGCGGCACAGCTGTGCTGTTGAGAAAGGAAAAAATTCCCGTCCGCGAGATCTCCAGTTTTACCGCGTTTCCTGAAGTGCTCGATGGCCGTGTGAAGACTCTACATCCGCGCGTTCATGGCGGACTCCTCTACAAGCGCGGCAACCCGAAACACGAAGCGGAAGCGCGTGAATGCGGTTTTGATCCAATCGATCTGGTCGCGGTTAATCTTTATCCCTTCGAGGCCACTGTCGCCAGGCGGGGCGTAACTCTTGCAGAAGCAATTGAAAATATCGACATCGGCGGACCATCGATGATTCGAAGCGCGGCGAAAAATTACGAATCGGTCACCGTCATCGTAGATCCCGCAGATTACGGTGCGGTTCTCGAAAACATGCGCAAGCACGACGGGGAAACGACGCTGAAACTGCGAGAGCGCCTCGCGATCAAAGCATTTAACAGGACCGCGGAATACGATCGGGTAATTGCTAATTTCTTGAACAAACACCAGAGGACCGACGCCTCATTTTCACTTTCGCTTCCATTGGCTCTGCGATTGCGCTACGGCGAAAATCCCCACCAGGATGCCGCGCTCTACGGCGATTTCGACAGATACTTCGAGAAACTTCAGGGCAAGGAGCTTTCGTTTAACAACATTCTGGACATTAGCGCGGCAACCAACTTGATCGCCGAATTTCAAGAGCCGACCGTCGCGATCCTGAAGCATACGAATCCCTGTGGCGTTGGCTCGGATCCAGATCTGCGCAAGGCGTGGGAGAAGGCGTTTGCAACGGACAAGCACGCGCCTTTTGGTGGGATAATCGTGTGCAACCGGCCGTTGAGCGAAGCGGTGGCAAAAGTGATCAGCGAAATTTTCAGCGAAGTGATCATCGCCCCTGAATTTGAAATTGAGGCGCGCGCCATTCTGCAGAAGAAGAAAAACCTTCGTCTCATTCGTTTATTGACGCCGGCGACGGACGCAAGGCCCTCGACTGATCTGCGATCGGTGTGTGGCGGTGTGCTGGTTCAAGACGCAGATGTCGACGGGGAAATGACGCCCAACGTCGTGACGAAGCGGCGGCCGACGAAGACGGAACTGAACGCGATGTTGTTCGGCTGGCGCGTCGTCAAACATGTAAAATCAAATGCGATCGTGTACGCAAAGTCGGATCGGACACTTGGAATTGGCGCTGGCCAGATGTCGCGTGTAGACGCTTCGCGGATTGCGGTTTGGAAAGCGAACGAGGCTGGCCTTTTGCTTAAAGGCACCGCGGTCGCCAGCGACGCTTTTTTCCCATTCCCTGACGGGCTGGTCGCCGCGGCCGAGGCGGGCGCCACTTGCGCCATTCAGCCGGGCGGCTCGGTTCGAGACGAAGAAGTGATCGCTGCCGCCAACGAACGCAAGATGGCAATGATCTTCACGGGGGCCCGTCATTTCCGGCATTAAAAACGTCGGATCGATCGGCGATTTAGCGGTTGTTCGTGCATCTTATTAACACTCGGCTTCAGCCGGGTGGTAGCGCAACTGCACGCTGTGAGCCGTTTCAACGGCTTTCTTTCAGGGATGAAAACCGTTAAAACGGTTTTCCTTAGCACGATTCATTGCACCGGCCTGAAGGCCGGTGTTAATGAAAGCGGGCATGTAGATTTGCGATGAAGACGAGTCGCCTCAGTCGATCAGTCCGATCGCCGCGCGTTTTGAACATCGAGGATCTGCGGCGCGCGGCGAAACGACGGCTCCCCCGCGTCGTGTTCGATTACATCGACGGCGGCGCAGAGGACGAATCTACTTTGCGCGCGAACTGTCGTGTATTCGAAGCGGTGACATTACGCCCGCGCTGTGCAGTTGCGACACCGGTGTGCGATCTGCGCACGACGGTGCTCGGCACTTCAGTTACGATGCCGCTGATCCTCGCGCCCGTTGGGAGCTGTCGCCTGATGTTTCCGCGCGGGGAAGAAGTGGCCGCGCAGGCCGCTGGCCAAGCAGGCATCATCTGTGCGCTTTCGACGCTTTCGGGTTGCCGCTTGGAAGATGTCGCCGAGGCTTCTGCAGGACCGGTTTGGTATCAGCTCTATCTCGTCGGCGGTCGCGACTGCGCGTTGGACGGTATCGAACGCGCGCGCAAGGCAGGTTTTTCAGCTCTCGTGGTCACGATCGATACGCCAGTAGCGGGTTTTAGAGAACGGGATCTCCGTAACGGTGCCAAAGAACTCCTTAGCGGAAATCTAGGCGCGATGCTGCCGTTTGTGAATCAAATTCTCGTTAGGCCTCGCTGGCTCGCGGCATTTCTCGCGGACGGTGGTTTGATGAAATTCCAGAATGTCGTTATCCCGGGAAAAGGCCCAATGCTTTATGCCGATGTCACTGCTGCTTTGGAGCAATCCGTTGTGACCTGGGACGATCTGAAATGGATTCGTCAGGCATGGAACGGTGCTATCGTGATCAAAGGCATCCACACCGCCGAAGATGCCCGCCGCGCCGTGGACATGGGAGCAAACGCATTGGTCGTTTCCAATCACGGCGGTCGCCAACTCGACGGCGTCGCGCCGACTCTGCGCGTTTTGCCTGAAGTTGTGACAGCGGTGGGAGATCGCATCGAGGTCCTGCTGGATGGTGGGATCCGCCGCGGCAGCGATATCGCCAAAGCGCTTTGTTTGGGAGCGCGAGCCGTAATGGCTGGCCGCGCGTATGCCTACGGACTCGGCGCAGCAGGAGGCGCCGGTGTGGCGCGCACGATCGACATCTTACGCGCGGATCTCGTGCGCACGCTGAAGCTGCTTGGCTGCGCGTCAGTCGCGGAACTCGGTCGATTCTATGTCGACGTTCCTCGGCACTGGCTTAGAGAATGACGAATGACCCAATGCCGAAGAAGTCATCTTCACGCGCCTGATCGCGAAGAGAGTCGCCACAGCCACACGCAAAGAATGACGGCAACGACCAGCGCGATCCAGCTTACGCCCATTGGGATCATATGTGTTCCGACGGTGACTTGGGCGTGGGTGATCAGCCGCAGCAGATGACCGATGGCGAAAATACCGAAAATGATGCTGGCGACGCGCAGTCCAGTTCTTGATGAGTCCATAGGTCGATTATTGAAATTGTGCGGCGATTTGTCAGCAAAAATGCGTGCCCTCTATATCGCACTCCTGCGGAAAGATGCCGCCTGCACCAGAATGCCAATGATCGCCAGTCCGACGAACACAAGTGTCGAACCGGTCGGTGGGAGCACGATCGCGCTTTGAATTAAGTAGGCGCCGATAAATGAAGAGACAACGATCAGCGCCCAGTCAAATACAGCCAGCAGGAGAATTGCGCCGATGATACCGCCTACGACGAAAATGAAAGTCGAGTACTGCGTGTAGTGGACGAAAAACGCGCCGGCAATTGCACTGGCGAGTTTCCCGCCTGCTACAAACCCGAGCACTGCAATCGCGACTTTCTGGAGGAAGAGGGCAAGCAACGCTCCGAGTACGCCTAAGACGAGGGCAACCAGTAACGCCAACAGCGACGACGGTTCGTTAACGAGCTGCGGGGCTATCTCCACGCCGACGGCGAATCCGACTGCGGCAACACACAGCCAAAACAGCTTTCGCCCGAAGAACAGAATCGCGATGCCGATGAGTACGCCTACGATGGTGACAGAGGAATGCATCGGGGGAAGACGGACGTTCGATGTGCGATGTTCGATGTTTAGTGTTGTGGCCGCGGCGGTGACATCGGGCTGGTGGGATTTGAACCCACGGCCTCCTGGTCCCGAACCAGGCGCTCTACCAAGCTGAGCCACAGCCCGAAATTACCGAATGTGGCCGGCGGATGCGGCTCTTATTTCGCGTATTTTGTATCATATAGCAAGGCGTTCGAATTCGGGTGCAAGGTAAAGGGACCAACGATTCCGCGCGCGGAGTGGCGCGGCTTACCGGTAGGGCGGGCAGTCCTCTGCACGTCATCGTTTATCTCTGTTCATGTCGCGCCGTGATGTCGCGCCGCTAGGATCCGCTGTAGTTGATGAGCCGAGTCCTGCCGCTAGCGACTTATCCCATTTGAATCAGGCGCTGGAGCTGCTTCGGACGCTGATGAAATGCCGCAGTTCTGAAGTTGGCCATCGATTGGAAAAAATCGGGCGCGAAGCGTCGATGTTGGACATTGATGTTTGCTCCTGATTCGAGCAGGAACATCATCAAGGATTTGAAAAAAATCTCGCTCGGTTCGGCGTCGCGGAGGATGTCACCTTGATCAACGGGCGCTCCTCGGACAAGGCAATCATCTCGGAAGTTCGTCACTAGTTGAGTAGCCGCGAGGTTAGCCTGTTTATTTTCGACGCGGACAATAACGTGCGTCGGGATCTGGATTGCTACGGTCACCTGCTCAACGGCGGCTGCTGGCTCGTCATCAATGACTACTTTGGGCCCGCAAAGGCAGCGCCGCTCCAGGCGCAGGTTGACGCACTCGTGTCCGAGGGCCGGCTCCGTCCATTTGGATATTACGGCTGGGGGACTTGCGTCGGCCAATGGCAGCGGAAGTAATTCATTCCGAGCGCAGCAGAAAGTCCGCTTTCGCATCGGGCACCGAAATTAGTATGTGTTTCCGCGGACAAAAAGCATTGACAAAGAGCCGCTTCATTCGGAAAGTCAACACTCATTTTTACCATGCTCGCCCCGCAACTTGTTCCATCCGCGCTTACAAGCAGCGGGTCGACTATCCTTCAATTCCCGACCGAGGCGCTCCGCCCCGTTCGTTCCTTGCGCCATATGACCACTCAACTTCTTCAGGAAGCAGCACAGGTGATCCCGAATCAGCAACTTCTGATTAATGTTGTCTCCAAGCGTGTGCGTCAGCTTGGCTTGGGACATAGGCCGTTGGTGGAAACGACGCCGCGGATGTCGCTGACCGATATTGCGCTCAAGGAAATCATCGCCGGCAAATTGACGTACGAGTCGCTCGAAGCTGACGGCGCGTAGCTTCTTCTGTAGCGTGCGCTGTCCTCAGCGCAGTAGAGTTTGGCGTCTGACATAGACGCCGTACAAATCGACTTGGCAATCACGGATGGCGATTGGATTCTCAGCTGAGGACAGCGGACACTACAGCATTGATGCAGAACGTGCGTGGCCATGGCAGCTGAATCCATCATCAATCGCAAGGCGCTGCGGGATTATCATGTCGTTGACCGCTACGAAGCGGGCATCGAGCTGAAAGGTAGCGAGGTCAAATCGATCCGCGCAGGTAAGGCAAATATCAGTGACGCATTCGCGCGAATCGAAAACGGCGAAGCGTTTCTCTACAACGCCGACATTCAGCCTTACGAACGCGCCAGCCACGAAATTCCAAGCGCAAAACGCATTCGCAAATTGTTGCTTCACCGCGAGGAGATCGACAGGCTCTACGGCGAGGCGCAAGTGAAAGGCCGCGCGCTCGTGGTGCTAAAGTTGTATTGGAAGAACGGGAAGGTAAAAGCCGAAATCGGCGTAGGCATCGGTAAGGTTGCGCGTGACAAGCGTGCCGATTTAAAGAAGCGCGCGGTCGATCGGGAAACGGCGCGTGAAGTCGCGCGCTTCAATCGCAAACACGCGTGACTACGCTAACAAGTGACGCGCCGTCGCTGGCTTGTTCACGGCCGCTTGCTCCGAACGCTTCGTATCTGATTATAGAGTCGCGCAAATGAACATTCGACTTTGGCTCGGAGCAGCCGCTGTTTTATTCGGCGGTTGGATAACTGCTCGCTTTATTCGCACGGCGAAATACACGTTGCACGATAAAGTTGTCCTGATCAGTGGCGGATCGCGTGGGCTCGGACTCGTGCTGGCGCGACACATTTGCGCGCAAGGCGGAAAGGTTGCTCTCCTCGCGCGTGATCTAGAAGAACTCGCGCGCGCGAAAGCCGATCTCACTGCGCGCGGCGGAAAAGTTCTTACCGTCGAATGCGATCTGCTCGATCGCGCTCAGATTCAGGATGCTGTCCGGAAAATCATCGATCATTTCGACAAAATCGACATCCTGATCAACAACGCCGGCATCATCGAAGTCGGTCCGCTCGATCACATGCCCCGCGAAGATTACGAGCGCGCGATGAAACTGCATTTTTGGGCGCCGTACGAATTAGTTACGCAGATTGTGCCAGAGATGCGTCTTTGGGGTGGGGGACGTATCGTGAACATTTCCTCCGTCGGCGGCAAAGTTGCCGTACCACATTTCGCGCCGTACAGCGCTAGTAAGTTTGCCCTGACTGGTTTCTCTGATTCGATTCGGATTGAGCTGGGACGCGACAATATTCAAGTCACAACCGTAGCGCCGGGACTCATGCGCACTGGCTCACATGTGAACGCAAAATTCAAAGGCAGCCACGCTGCTGAATTTGCCTGGTTCTCGGCTTCCGCGGGTGCGCCGCTGATCTCAATGGACGCTGATCGCGCAGCGCGAAAAATTCTTGCAGCGTGCCGACGCGGTCAGCCGTCGCTTACGCTCACGTTTGCTGCGCGTGGCGCAATCGCTGGGAACGCGCTGTTTCCAAATCTCACCGGTTACGCGATGAAAATTGTGAATCTATTTCTACCCGACGCGAGTGGTGAAAAGGGGGAGCACTCGCGAACTGGTTCCGATCTCCCACGATTAACACCGGAATGGATAACGCGACTGGCGGATCGCGCGACGAAGGAAAACAACGAAGAAAAAAGTCGCGCGCTGTAGTCCGGATCGCTGATCGCGGCTTTTGAAACAGACGCCGTACAATTCACTTCGCCGATGAGCAAACGGCTCTTCGTCGCAATCGATCTGCCGGAGCCAATTCGCCAGTTGCTTGCAGCGCTTGATCCGCATATTCGCGGCGTGCGTTGGAGCGATCCGGCCCAAATGCATTTGACGCTCGGGTTTTTCGGCGATGTTCAGGACGACGTCGAACTTGCGCTCCGCGAAAAACTAAGCGCGATTGAATTCGGCGCGTTCTTTTTACCTGTCGCCGGGATCGGAATGTTTTCCAACAAAGGCGCTCCGAAAATTATCTGGATCGGCGTCGGCAAAGCGCATCCGCATCTGTTTCAAATTCACAAGCGCGTGCAAGAGGCCGCCCTCGCAGTCGGCATCGAGCCGGAGCTTCGCCCATGGCATCCGCACGTCACGATCGCGCGTTGCCGGGACGTCTCCGCGCAATCGATCCGGAAGTTTTTGCAAACGAATGAACATTTCGACGCGGGGATGATTCGCGTCGATGGATTCCACCTTTATTCAAGCAAACTGACGCCCGCAGGACCGATTCATATGCGCGAGTTGACCGTGCCTGGTACGTGAATCGTCATTTGTGATTTGTGAATCGGGATTGGTGCGCCGATCTAACGATTCACGACTCTCGATTCACAATCCTTTACTTGAGAGCGGTGCGGCGATGTGCTCAAGTGAGCGCCGCTCTGCGGGCACGCCAATACATGCTTCCATCACCGCGCCGAAAACCATCAACGCCGCAGCCAACAGATATCCGACAAACAAAGCCGTGCTCGATCCGGTGCCAATGATCCAACCGAACAGTGCCGGCGCGCCGACGCCGCCGACCAGAGTCCCGATTGCGAAGAAAATTGCAATCGCCATAGCCCGAATCTCCAGAGGAAAAATCTCGCTCACCGTCAGGTAGGCTGAGCTTGCAGCAGCTGAGGCGACGAAGAAAATAATCGTCCAAGCCAGCGTCTGTGTTTGAGCAGTAAGGAGACCGGCATGAAAAAGCCAGCCGGTTACCGCGAGCAACAATCCAGCGAGCCCATACGTCAGGGTGATCATTTGCTTGCGGCCGATCGTGTCGAAAAGATGTCCGAGCAGCAGTGGACCGAGCACATTTCCAAGCGCGAATGGCAGCAGATATCTCCCGACGTTTTGCTCCGCCACGTCGTAAAACCGCATCAACACCAGTGCGTAAGTGAAAAAGATCGCATTGTAAAAAAACGCCTGCGTGGACATCAGAACGAACCCGAGAAACGAACGCCGCCGATGTTCGTGCACAATCGCGTCCCAGATTTCGCGCCAAGGCGTATGCGTACGAGTGCGAATGCGCGTGGCTGGTGCCTCGCTGTAGGCGGGATCGGCGATCCCGGCAATGTGCGCGCCGATGATTTTTCGTTCCACCTCGGCAACGATCTTTTCCGCCTCGTGGCTTCGCCCGTGAATCATCAACCAGCGCGGGCTTTCTGGAATCCAGCGGCGAAAGAAAATGACAATGAGCCCCAGCGTCGCTCCGATTCCAAATGCGAACCGCCAGCCAAGCCAGATCGGAATGTAGCGCGGATCAAGCAGAACGAGCGTGGCAGCTGCGCCCATCGCGGCGCCGACCCAGTATGAGCCGTTGATGATCAGATCGACGCGACCGCGCACACGCGCCGGGATCAATTCGTCAATCGCCGAATTGATCGCCGCGTATTCCCCGCCAATGCCAGCGCCTGTGACCGCGCGAAAGAACGCGTAGCTCCAAAAGTTCCAGGAGAAACCGGACAGCGCTGTTCCGATGAGATAAACCGCAACCGTGATGAAGAACAATTTCTTGCGCCCAAACCGATCGGTCCCGTAACCGAAAAGTAGCGCACCGATCACTGCGCCGGCCAAATAGCACGTGGCGCTCGCACCGACTTGCGCGTCGCTCAATCCGAGCGCCTCGTGACGTGTCAAAACTCCACCCAACGCTCCGGCTAATGTGACTTCGAGACCATCCAGGATCCACGTCGCGCCGAGCGAAACCACGATGAGCCAGTGCCACGAGCTCCACGGCAAGGCATCTAACCGTGCCGGAACATAGGATTCAATCGTCTCACCGTTTTGCATCCGCAGTCTTTTCGCGCAAAGAAACAAGCGACGCAAAACGTGATTTCAGCCTAACAAATCCCGCTAACGGATTTATTGGCTACGCGCGACCTAATCCAGCAGTTCGACTGAATCGCCCTTGTGCAACATGCCTTCGACGATGACTGCGCCGTACACTCCTGCCGTGCCTTCATGCCCTTGAGCTACTCTTTTCAGTACCGCCGGTGTTCTCTCTGACGTGTCGGGATCGAGCGTAATCATTGCGCAGCGCGGATCGCGTTCCAAAACCGTGACAACGACTCTCGGCCCAATCTTTAACGACCGGCCGACAAGTTCGTTTTCGCCGAAACCGTGATCGGACGCCAAGTCCACATACACGTTTGCGCGGAAGCGGCGTTTGTCGACAGGCGTGCCTGTTTCTTCGCCGAGTTGCCGCGCCGATTGCAAACTGAAGATAGATATCGGGCGGCAATCGGTCATCGCCCGGTGCGACCGCATCAATGTGAGTTGATGCTTCTGGTCGATCTCGCTACGCAGCATCTCGATCAGAACCGGATCATCGATCGCAAGCGTTTTTCCCTCCGGAGTTTCAATATCGACCATTAGCTCTGAAATGTCGGCCGAGAGAGGACTTGCGCCCATTTTGTCCGCTTCGGTCAGATTCACGGGGCGCGCAGCTTTGTTAGGATAACGAAACAGGGGCTGATACTGTAGGAGTCTTCGCTGCTCGCGCGCCGTGAAATACGGAAATCCCGCCGGGCTTGCCGAACTTTTGAAGGCGAAGACGCGGTCGCCGTAAACTCCGGGGTAACCTGCAAACGCTTCCTCCAACTCCTCGCCACGC
>JBKOYE010000151.1:0-14564 GCA_046725275.1 Verrucomicrobiota bacterium | reverse complement strand
ACCGACTACAACTCAGATAATCAGGTGAAGCTGCAGGCGGATGCGCAGAAGGCGGGCGACGTGCCGCTAACAATCGCGGCTTCAGCAGAGAAAGGCGGCAGCGCCGATGCTCGCGTGCAGGTGAACTCGTCACGGCTCGTTGCCGCGAGCAATGCTACGTTTGTTCAAGACACTGCCATTATGCAGGATCAGGCGGCGCTCGATTTTGTTTCCGGCGCAGTGAACTGGCTGTTGAGCCGCGAACAAATGATCGGTATCGCGCCAAAAATTCCGAAGCCTCTCACGTTCAGCCTCGACCCGGAAGCATTGCGCCGGCTGCGCTGGATTCTTCTGGTCCTGATGCCGCTGATTCCCGCTGCCATTGGAACAGTCGTCTGGTGGCAACGTCGCGTCTGACATGAATTGGAGGAACACGCTCATCCTGGCCATCATTGCGCTAGCTGGCGTCGCTTATTTCAGATTCGTTGAAATGAAGCGGCCAAGCACGGAAGAAGCCCGGCGTCAGGCCCAGAACATGGTCAATTTCGACAGAAGCAAGATCGATGGGATCGTGATTCTAAGCGGCGATCAAAAGATCGAGATACGCCGCCGCGATACCAAATGGCGTTTGGAAACGCCTATCAAAGACCAGGCAGATGGTGCATTGATCGAGAGTTTATTGTCGGACTTGGAGAACTGGCAAAAAGAAGGAACCATCCCGGCCAAAGAGATCGACGCCGATAAGAGCAAGCTCGCTGAGTACGGCCTGAATAATCCAAAACTGAAACTCAAATTGCTCGGCCACGATCGCCCACCGGAAATCCTATTCGGCAAAGACGCCGCGATGGAAGGCAGGATGTATGTGCGGTTTCAGAATTCAAAGGAAACCTTTCTCGCCAGCCAATCAGTAAAGAAAGACATCGACAAAAAACCGGAGGAATTCCGAGACAGAAAACTGACCGACCTGAGTACCGCGCAGGTGCGTCGGGTCGTATTGAAAACACCTGCCGGTGAAATGGAGTTGGAAAAGAAAGACACTCACTGGGACATCCTCAAACCGCTCCGGGCGCGCGCCGATGACCAGAAGGTCAACGACCTGATTTCGCAGGTCACCTCCGCGCGCATTGGACAATTTGTCGCCGAGGATCGTGGTGATCTGCGTCCCTACGGATTAGCTGAGCCGCGCGGATCAATCACGTTGTTTGATCAGGAGCAGAAAAGAGATTCGAAGGTGGAGATCGGCGAGTCCATCAAAGTCTTCGGCCGGGACGATAAAGGGCAGACGCTGCAAATCGGCAGTGTGCCAGAGAAAGAGAAAGACCAGGTGTATGTGCGGTTCGCGCCTCGCGGTTCGGTTTACACCTTGCCCAAAAAAATCGAAGACATCTTGAACGCCAGGCCCACGGATCTGCGCGATAATCACTTGGTTCGGATCGATACCAACATTCTCGATCGGATTACTATCGACGCGCCGGGCAAAGCCAAGACCGTTCTCGCGCGTAAGGAAGGCAATTGGACAATTGCGAATCGAAACAATGCGCCCGCGGACACGGGTGCGGTTCGGCGCTTGATCGATACACTGCAAAATGAGCGGGTAACAAAATTCGTGGAAGATGTCGCTTCCAATCTGCCGAAGTACGGCTTGGACAAACCGCAGCTGCAACTGACGTTCAGTTCATTTGCCTCGGAAAACACGGCGGAAACCAAAGCAGGCGACCAACCATTTGCTACCATCGCGTTTGGAAAAGAAGAGGCCGAAAACGTTTACGCGCGCCTGACGGATGAGCCATTTGTCGTGGCAATCCGTCGCGGGTCGCTCGACCTGATAGCACCCGATCCGCTGCGATGGCAGGATTTGTCGATCTTCAAATTTAAGCCGGAACAGATTCATCATGTAAGCGTCACGACTGACAAGGAGACGTCATTGGAACGTGGTCAGAACAACCAATGGCATTGGATGAAAGGAAGCGGCCAAATCAATCAGGCCAATCTACAATCATTGCTCAACACGTTGTCGAACTTGTATGCGTTGCGCTGGCTCGGGGCCACAACGCCTCAGCAGGGCTTCGACAAGCCACAGCTGGTGCTGGCATTCACCACTTCACCGGACAACAAGACCTCGTACAAACTGACCGTCGGTGCTCAAAACAACGACGGTACTTTGTGCGCGCGTGTGGACGGACGCGACGGCACGTTTGCAATCAGTAATTCCGACTTCAACAACTTGAAATTGTCGCTCGAGACGCAACCCACCGGGTCCTCTTCGCCAATAACCGCCCTAACTCCCAGCCCCACGCCGTAACTGTCTTCCGCGCATTATCAAGTCGTCATCGTCGGTATTCTGTCTCTGCGCGATTATCGCTTGGTTTTGTCGCGCGGTTTCGGCGAGGGAGATGGGCGAGCGGCAGCGCCGCCCGTGCGGCTCACTAATTTACCGGACGCATCAAAGACCGAATAGCCCGTTTGCTTCCCAGAGGAGTCGTAGCTGTAAACAATCCTGTGCAAAAGCGTGCCGTCCGCTGCGCTCTGTGCTTCTTCCAGAATGTGACCGGCATCGTCGTATTTGTAGCGGCTCTTGAGGCGGATGCGCCCATCCGCTCCGGAAACTTCGCCAGTCGAGAAACGGCCTGCGTTATCCAATTGGTAACGAATCGTCTGACGAACCTTGCCATCGGGATCTGTGGTTGTGGCGACGGCTGTGTGCTGTGCGTTATCGAAGTTGTAAACGGTGCGTGAACCGTCTGGATGCATCGATACGGTCACTCGCACGGCGTCACCAGGAGCTTGCCCGAATCCAGTCGCGGTGCCGAAAATGATGAAAGCGCAACCAAGCGCAGGCCCCGGCCGGAAACTCATGTTCGAGGAGCTTACGGTTTGGATGATTCGACGCAAGATGATGTTCTCAACATGCCGTGTACCATCAGAATCGGGATGTAGCACTCACGGTCACCTCGTCTCGCTTGCGATGAGTTCGTCCTGGGGCGTCGCCCCCCGGCTGCAATGACACCGCGCCTTTGGCACTATACGCAGACACAAAGGAAGGACGCGAGCCATACGGCCTGCTCCGCGTTTTCGGTCAGTGCGCGCGCGAAATGAGGTGAAGATTTTTATTGACCCTGTCCTTGGGAGGTGGTTAAAGGTGGGGTCAAGTGGAGTAAAGTGGGCTACTGCTCCGCGCGACAAATGGACGCCGACCGCCAACCCGAACGCTTCTATGCCGGAGAGTTTCGGCATTCCATCGATGAAAAGAATCGAATCACCATCCCATCTCGCTGGCGACGGGATCGTCCTGAAGAATTCATTCTCTTGCCGGAGGCAACTCATCAATTTCTGCTGGTGATGTCACCGATCGAGTTCGCAAAAATGAGTTCGGCCGCGGAAACGAATGAGAAGGTTTCGGCGCGCGATCGGCGCGTTTTTCTGCGACAGCTCCATTCTCGCGCCCAACATGCGGCTGCGGATCGACAGGGCCGACTCGTCTTGCCGGACGACCTTTGCCAAAAAGTTGAATTGAAAAACGAAGTCGCACTCATTGGCAACCGCGGACGTTTTGAAATTTGGAACCTGCAACGCTGGAAACGGGCGCATGAAGAGGAAACGGCCACTTACCAGCACGTGGCGAAAGAAATTGGTCTCTAACGCATATGTTGCGCCAGAACATTCTTAACCCAGTCTGGTACGCGCCGCCCGCATGGTTTGCCATTGATCAGGGAGCGGCGGAAGAGAGCGCGGAGCCAATGGAGAATTTTCTCTATCATCGTCCGGTGCTGCAGAGGGAAGTCCTTGAGTTACTCAAGCCAAAACCAGGCTTGCTCGTGGTGGATGGAACCTGCGGCGGCGGCGGTCACACCGAAGCTCTGCTCGGAACTGGCGCTGATGTTGTGGCTTTGGATCAAGATCCTGATGCAGTCCGGCATGTGAATGAACGCCTCGCGCATCTCGGTCGCCGAATCATCGTGCGGCAGGCAAATTTCCGACACGCAGATTGTGTTCTCGACGAGCTAGGGATTCGCACCATCGGAGGCGCGCTTCTTGATCTGGGTGTTTCTTCCCGGCAACTCGAAAACGCGGAGCGAGGGTTCAGTTTCATTCGGAACGGTCCGCTCGACATGCGCATGGACCCGCGAACAAGCCTCACCGCCGCGACAATTGTAAACGAATACAGCGAAGAAGAATTGACCCGCCTCTTCCGTGAGCTGGGAGAAGAACCGGCCGCGCGCCGGATCGCGAGCATGATCGTGAAAATGCGCAAGACTTTTCCGTTTCGCGAAACGCTGCCGCTGGCGCGCACAATCGAAAAGCTGGTAGGCCGCCACGGACGACAGCATCCGGCCACTCAGGTTTTTCAAGCGCTGCGGATGGAAGTGAACGACGAGCTTGGCGCACTGGAACAAGGCCTGCGCGTCTTAACTGCGCGACTCGAGCGTGGCGGGCGCATCGCGGTGATCACTTTTCATTCACTGGAAGACAGGATCGTGAAAAACTTTTTCCGCGATCACAGTCGGGAATGGCTCGACAAACCGGAATGGCCTGAGCCGCGGCGCAATCCCGATTACGATCTTGCAATCATCACGCCGAAACCGGTGGAGCCGAGCGAGGAAGAACAGCGGGCGAACCCGCGTTCGCGAAGCGCGAAGCTGCGCGTAGCTGAGAAGATCAAATGAACCGACCGCGACGAAGAAATTGTAACACCGTGAACGCGGCCTCCCTGGCACGCTGGATTGTGATGACTGCATTTCTGGCGCTCGCGGGACTGGCTTACGTCTATTTGACACTGCAACTGTATCATCTTGGCGAGCGCAGAAAGGCAGTGGAGAACGAGCTCGCATCGCTGCGCACTGAGAACGATATCGCCGCAGCGCAAATCGCGGCGTTGACTTCGCGTTCCGCGTTGCAACGCCGATTGAAAGAAGGCTACCTGAAAATGATTCCGGTTTCGGAGTCCAAGATCGTGCGGCTGACGGTTCCAGCGCGATCAACCGACGAAGAGGCGGTTCAACCGGTTGCCAATCCTCTGGTGCAACATGAATCCAAGTAGCCGAACTCGTTGCGCTCTGGTCTGCGCTGTATTCATCGTGCTGTTCAGCATCTTCTCGTTTCGCTTGATTTATCTGCAGGCAATCAAGCATGACGAATACGCAGGGCTCGCTGCGGAAAAACACGTTTACAAGCAGATCATTTATGGCGAGCGCGGCATCATCCTTGACGCGAACAATGAAGTTCTCGCGCATAACATTCCGGTCGAAACAGTGGTTGCCGACGCCACGCATCTTAGCGACGTGCAAGCAACCATTAATCTCCTAAATACCGAGTTGGAAGTGCCGGTCGAGCAACTTGCGGAAAAATTGAACAGCGGGCGCCGCTATATCGTAATCAAGCGCGAGGTGCCCGCCGCGCAAGCAAACGCGCTGCGTGAAAAACTGCGGGCTGGCAATTGGCGGGGAATCTATTTCGAGCATGATGCTCTGCGACTTTATCCGAATGGCTCGATGCTTTGCCACGTCATTGGGTTCACCGATTTTGATCACCACGGCGTCCAGGGCGTTGAAGCCTCGATGGAAGAATATCTGCACGGCCAGGACGGCTACCGTTTCATCGAGCACAACCGGGCGGGCCAGGAGATCGTGCCTTATCGCGGGCAGGAGCGCCCGCCACGGGACGGTTACCAGGTGCATTTAACTGTTGATCTCGGTCTGCAAAGCATCGTCGAAGAAGAGATCGACGCGGCGATGAAGGAGTATTCTCCACAAAAGGCAACGATCATTCTGATGCGGCCGCAGACAGGCGAAATCCTAGCCATCGCGAATCGCCCGAACTTTGATTTAAACCTCCGCTCCGAGGCGAAGCCCGAACAGATGAAAAACCGGGCCATCATCGACATGATGGAGCCGGGTTCCACCTTCAAGATCGTAGCCGCTGCCTCTGCTCTGAATGAACGCAAGTTGCGTCCTGATTCAGAGGTTTTTTGTGAAAACGGCCTCTGGAATTATGGTGGCTCCCCTCTTCACGATCATCGGGCGTATGGTTATCTGAGCGTCCGCGACATTTTGATTAAGTCGAGCAACATCGGCGCAGCGAAACTTGCTCTGACCGTCGGCGACCAAAAATTTTACGAATACATCCGGCGTTTTGGATTTGGAGAGCGAACCGGAATTGAACTCCCCGGTGAGATCAATGGAGTGATTCGCCCGCCGCAAGCATGGAGCAAAATCTCCATTACCCGAATTCCGATGGGGCACGAAGTCGGCGTCACGCCATTACAGATGACATCGGCAATGGCAACGATCGCCAACGGAGGCAAACTAGTGACACCGCGGATTATAAAATCCGTGACGGAATCGGACGGCAAAATCATCAGCTCAGTTTCGCCAGTGGTACTGCGCCAGGTCATCTCTCCCGAAACTGCCAAACAAATTGGTGACGCGTTGCGCGGCGTTGTGAGCGATCAAGGAACGGCCGCTGCTGCAGCTGTGCCCGGGTTTACGATTGCCGGAAAAACTGGAACGGCGCAAAAAGTTAATCCGCACGGCGGATATGACCACGGGAAATATGTCGTTTCGTTTCTTGGCTATCTCCCGGCAGATCATCCTGAGTTTGTGGGACTCGTCGTGCTGGACGATGCGCATACCAGTACGCCTGAACTGAATTACGGCGGGAAGGTTGCTGGTCCAATTTTTTCCCGCGTCGCCGAGAAGGCAGCCCGTTACCTTGATCTTGAGCCGCATGAGGAGATTCGCAAAGCGATCCCCGTTCAGCGAATCGAAAAACCGAAGCCGGCAGAGCGACTCCGCAAGCCCGCGCCGGCGGAACGAGTCGCCTTAACCGATGGTCCGCGACGTTGACTCCGAAATACATTCGCGAGTTGAAAGGCTTGTCGCGGTTCGCTGTAGCAAATCCGTCTCCTGCCGGGGATGTTAAAGCCTCATGCAGCTCAAGACTCTTCTCGCCGCAACTCCAGTTCGCCAAATCATCGGGTCAGTTGATCGCCCGGTGGAAAGCATCGCGTATGACTCGCGGCGAGTGCAAAGGCACACCATGTTCGTGGCGCTGCGGGGTGAGAAGACCGATGGTCACCAATTCATCGGTCACGCCATCGACAAAGGGGCATCGGTGATCGTTGCCGAGCGCGAACAAAAAGATCCGCGCGTCACTTGTCTCCTCGTTGAGAACACCCGCACCGCGCTCGCAGATATTTCGGCAACTTTTTACGGGCACCCGGCGCGAAAACTAAAACTCGCCGCCGTAACCGGAACAAATGGAAAGACCACCACGACATTTCTGATCAAGCACATCTGTGACAACGCCGGATTGCGTTGCGGGTTAATTGGGACGGTTCGATACGAAATCGGCGAGCGAATTTTGCCGGCCATTCGGACGACGCCCGAATCACTCGATTTACAAGAGCTGTTGGCGCAGATCGCGAACGCAGGTTGTAAAGCAGCGGCGATGGAAGTCTCTTCGCACGCGCTAGCGCAGGAACGCACACGCGGTATCGAATGGAACGTCGCCGTGTTCACGAACCTCACTCAGGACCATCTCGATTTTCACCGCACGATGGAAAATTATTTTGAAGCCAAGGCGAAGCTCTTCACTGGACTGGCTCCCCAGAAACAAAAGAGTAAACCAGTGGCGATTGTGAATATCGACGACCGCTACGGGCAACAACTGCTCGACAGAATCGATAAAAGCGTGGCAGTTGTCACTTACGGGATGGCCTTGCGCGCGGATTTCCGGGCTTCAAATTATCGCGCCGAATTCACCGGAACATCGTACCAACTGGACGCGCGCGGCAAGAGTTATCTCGTTCGTCTTCCATTGATTGGCCGCTTCAATGTCACAAATTCGATTGCAGCGCTCGCTGCCGCCGATGCGTTGGGAAGTAACTTGCGAAACGCGGTATTGAGTCTTGCGAAAGCGCCGCAAGTCCCTGGACGCCTCGAGGTGGTCCCCGCGAAGCGACAATTTCAGGTGTTTGTCGATTACGCGCACACGCCCGACGCGCTCGGGAATGTTCTAAAAACTCTGCGCGAGCTTCAGCCGAATCGGTTGATCGCTGTTTTCGGTTGCGGCGGCGATCGCGACCGGCAAAAACGCCCGCTAATGGCAGAGATAGCGGACCGCCTCGCTGATTACTCCATCATCACCTCTGATAACCCGCGCAAGGAAGACCCGAGCGCGATCATCGCTGAAACTGAAAAAGGTTTTCGATCGAATCGCTACGAAAAAATTGTCGATCGCACGCAGGCGATCAACCGCGCCGTTGCACTGGCCCGTCCGCGAGACATTGTGTTGGTCGCAGGCAAAGGCCACGAAAATTATCAGGAGTTCGCAGATTACACGATCCCGTTCGATGACATCCAGGTCGCGCGCCGCGCGATCGAAGATCATCCCGTGGAGTTTTAGTTTATGAATCCGCTCGCGCTTTCTAAAATCGCACAATTCGCCGGAGCGTCGCTTTCATCCGGTGACGGAACTGTCGTCATTAACAAGGTCAGCACCGACTCGCGCACGATTAAGCCCGGTGAATTATTCGTTGCGTTGCGCGGCGAAAATTTTGATGGACACGATTTCGTCGAATCCGCTGCGAAAGCCGGCGCATCAGGCGCGCTCGTTGATCTCAAATGGAACGGGAATGTTCCCAAAAATTTTGCACTCATCCAAACGAGCAATACGCTGCAAGCCTATCAGGAGCTCGCTGCCAATTACAGAAGGTCCCTAACGCTGAAAGTAATCGCGATCACGGGAAGCAACGGCAAGACAAGCACGAAAGACTTCACCGCGTCGGTTCTCGCGCGAAAATTCCGCGTCACCAAAACCGAAGGCAATTTCAACAATCACGTTGGCCTGCCGCGCACGATTCTGGAAGCGACTTCCGAGGATGAGACGGCCGTTTGGGAAATTGGGATGAATCATCCCGGCGAAATTGCGGCGCTGTCGAAGATCGCCGCACCCGATGCGGCGATTATCACGAACATCGGCGTGGCGCACGTCGAGTTTATGGGTTCGCGCGAAGCTATCGCAAGGGAAAAGGGTGCGCTGGTCGAAGCTGTGGAGCCGGAGGGAGCAGTGATTCTAAATGCCGACGATCAATTCAGTCAGGGGATCGCTGCGCGGACCCACGCAAAAGTCGTGTTCGCCGGCACGACAGGCGGAACGGTGCGCGCGATTGAAATTCGCCAGAGCGCCGATGGCTCCGAGTTCACAATTCTCGAAGGCGCGCATCGTTGCCGCGCACAGGTCCCTGTTGCCGGTTTGCATATGGTGCAGAATGCATTGCTAGCTGTCGCCGCCGGTCGGGCATTTGGATTATCCATCGAGGAGTGCGCCGCCGGTCTCGCCACCGCGCCGCTCACGAAGGCGCGATTGCAAATCAAGGAAGTCGGCGGGGTGCAGTTTCTCGACGACAGCTACAACGCCAATCCCGATTCCATGAAAGCGGCATTGCGAACATTAGTCGAGCTCGATGCGGAGGGAAAGCGCATCGCCGTCCTCGGCGAAATGCGAGAACTGGGCACCGAATCCGAGCGCGGCCATCGCGAGGTTGGCGAAACCGCGGCCATGCTCGGCGTGGACCAACTCATCACCGTGGGCGACGCAGCAGAAATAATTGCTCAGGGGGCGCGCGCAGCCGGACTGGATAAAGTTTCTGCAGTACGATCAACCCGCGAAGCTGCCGACTTGTTAGGCAAAATCGCTGGGCCGGACGATCTCGTTCTGATCAAAGGGAGTCGCGCCGCGCGCACGGAGGAAGTGATCGAGCAATTCGGTAGTCGACATCCAGCATTCGCGACTTCGCCATGATGTACTACCTCCATCACCTGAGCGGGCAGTTCATCGGGTTCAATGTTTTCCTTTATGTCACTTTTCGAGCCATTGCCGCGGCGGTCACCGCTTTTTTAGTGACGCTGATATTTGGCAACTTCATCATCGCAAAGCTGCGGGCGTTGAAAGTGGGACAGCCGATTCGCGGAGCGGAGGAAGTTCACCGGCTCGCCGAATTGCACGGGGTGAAGCAAGGCACGCCCACCATGGGCGGCGTGCTGGTTATCGGCGCCGTTTTCGTTTCAAGTGTGCTCTGGGCTCGTTTGGACAACAAGTTCGTCTGGCTCACGCTGGGGAGCATGGTTTACCTGGGCGCGCTCGGGTTCGCCGATGATTACCTGAAGGTCACGAAAAAGAAATCCGAGGGAATCAGTGGGCGGATCAAACTGCTTTTTCAAATTGCTTTGGCTGGAATTATCACCGGCCTGTTTCTCACCGATTCATTGCTGGAAGTGCAGGCGCGTGCGCTTTACGTACCTTTCGTAAAGGCACCGGCGATTGCGAACATGAGCTGGTTCACGTTCTTCTTTTTCGCTCTGGTGATCGTCGGCACGTCGAACGCGGTAAATCTCACCGATGGACTGGATGGTTTGGCGGCGGGCTGCACAATTACCGTGGCCTTTGCTTACGCGTTGCTTTGTTATGCGGCCGGCAATTTCCGCGTCGCAGAATATTTGCAGGTACCGTTTTATTCGTTCGCCGGGGAACTAACAGTTGTTTGCTCGGCGCTCATCGGTGCAGGACTGGGCTTTTTATGGTTCAACTGTTATCCGGCTAAAGTTTTCATGGGCGACACTGGATCGTTGGCGATCGGCGGCATGCTCGGCGTTGTGGCAATCTGTTGTAAACAAGAGCTGCTGTTGGTCGTAGTAGGTGGCGTTTTCGTAATCGAGGCCGTCTCCGTAATCATGCAGGTGCTGAGTTTCAAACTCACGGGCAAGCGGTTTTTCGTAATGTCACCGCTTCATCATCATTTCGAGCTGACTGGCTGGAAGGAGACCACGGTCATCGTTCGCTTCTGGATCCTTTCGATCATTTTCGCATTGCTCGGGCTGGCGACGCTGAAACTGCGATGAAGAATGGACGCTACAAAAATCAAAACGTTGCCGTGCTGGGAGCGGGGCTGAGCGGGAGTGCCGCGGCGCTGCTCCTCGCCTCGGAGGGCGCACAGGTCACGGTGCTCGACAGTGCTGACGAAAAGACTTTGTTGAAATCGACGATCGAAAATCTGCGGGCACAGGGTGTGCGCGTCGCTTGTGGATCTGCAGCGGACCAGGACTCATCTGAGTATCAGTGGGCGGTCCTGAGTCCCGGCATCGATCCGGTTTCTCGATTGGCAAGCAATTTTTCTTCACGCGAAATTGAAACAATCAGCGAACTCGAGCTGGGATGGCGCTTCTGCGAAATTCCGGTAATCGCTATTACAGGCACGAACGGCAAAACCACGACGACCGAATTGCTGGCGCAAATGTTGAATGCCTGCGGGCAGCGAACGATCGCTTGCGGCAACATTGGCAAACCGCTTTCCGAAGTCGCGCGGGAAAAACAGCCATTCGACGTGCTCACGGTAGAAGTGAGCTCGTTCCAATTGGAGGCGATCCGCGCCTTTCACCCATTTATCACGGTCTGGCTCAACTTCGCTCCCGACCACCTCGATCGTTATCGCTCCGTAGCCGAATATCGCGCGGCGAAACTGCGCATTTTCGAAAACCAAACCGAGCAGGATGTCGCAGTCGTCCACGCTGCGGAAGTGCTACCGAAAATTCGGCCGCGCCGGATCACTTTCAGCGCTTACTCCGATCGGGCCGATTTCCGGGTTTCCGACGGCGCGATTGTTTACGAGAATCAGCCCGTCCTGCGTTTGTCTGACACCAAACTGCGCGGGCTGCACAACATCGAGAACTTAATGGCGACACTCGCTGTCGGCGTCGCTCGCGGATTGTCATTCGCGCAGATCGTGCCGGCGGTTTGCGATTACGAGCCACGCCCGCATCGATGCGAGTTTGTGCGCGAACTCGATGGCGTCGAATACGTGAACGATTCGAAGGCGACGAACTTGGATGCCGTCGAGAAGGCGCTCGCCGCACAAACAAAACCCGTGGTACTGATCGCTGGCGGAAAAGACAAAGGATTTACGTTCGATCCGTTGCGATCTCTCGTTAAAGATAAAGTGACGTCTGCCGTCCTGATCGGCGAGATGGCCGAGAGCATTAAGCGCTCCTGGGACGACGCGGTCAACTGCGAGATCGCGACTTCGCTCGCGAACGCGGTCGAACGCGCGCACGCTGTCGCGAAACGCGGCGACATCGTGCTCTTTTCACCAGGCACATCGTCCTTTGACATGTTCAAAAGTTATGCAGACCGCGGCGACCAATTTCGCGCGCTGGTACAAACGCTGCCGCAATGAAACCGATAAAAATCCCGCGCCTTTTCAAACCAAAGAAAATCCTCTCGGCGACGGCGCGCCGTGCGTCGGCTGCGTCCGCAGGAATGG
This sequence comes from Verrucomicrobiota bacterium, assembly GCA_046725275.1. Taxonomy (GTDB): domain Bacteria; phylum Verrucomicrobiota; class Verrucomicrobiia; order Chthoniobacterales; family UBA10450; genus Udaeobacter. The sequence goes on along the minus strand of JBKOYE010000151.1, from coordinate 2,269 downwards.
AGTTCGACGGCATTCCAGAGCCAAACATGAAATTGTCACGGGCATTGCTGATTGTCTTGCTTTTGCACGTTGTTGCCGTGTCGGGAATCATTGCGTTCAACGCGATCAAGACGCGGGAGCGTTCATTTGTGCCGGCGCCCCCGGCGGAAACGGAAAACAAGCCAGCCGACACGTCGGACGCGGCAAATCATCCGGATACTGACAAGGCACGAGTTGCTGCGGCGCAAAAGGAAAACCCCCGGCACACCGACGTGAAACCTTCACATTCGTCCGTGAAGGACGCGCAGGCGACGCCGCCTCTTTCGTCGAGAAAGACTTACATTGTGAAAAAAGGCGATAGTCCGGTCACGATCGCGAAGAAGTTAAAGGTCTCGTACAACGATCTGATGGCCCTAAATCACATTGACGACCCGCGGAAATTGCAGGTCGGGCAAAAGCTTTTGGTTCCCGAAACAGCGAACTCGAAAACCACAGGCGCAAAACCAAGCAACCAACAGAAGAAAAAGAAATGATGGCTTAACACGCTATGCGTCGTAAGAGCGCCTACATACTTTTCCTGGCTGTGCTGGGACTTCTTGTCATCGGCATCGTGATGCTTTTCAGCACGAGCGCATATGCGCGCGACAGCCATGGAGACGTTTATTTTTTCATCAAACGCCAGGCGATTTGGGTTGGGATTGGGCTTGTGGCCTGCATTTTTGCGGCGCTGGTGAACTATCACTTCTGGCAGAAAACCTGGTGGCTTTGGTTCGCGCTGGCATTGGCCGCTCTTGCGCTTTGTTACGTTCCGCACATCGGAATGCGCATCAACGGATCGCGCCGCTGGGTGGGCTACGGGCCAATTACCTTTCAGCCATCGGAGCTCGCAAAGATCGCCACAATCTTTTTCCTTGCTGCCTGGTTTGCTCGACGTGAAAAACCGGACGGCAACGTTTTTTCGGGATTCATTCTTCCGCTTGTCATCATCAGCGTGCCCGCTGCGCTCGTGTTAGGTGAAGTCGATCTAGGAACGACGGCTTTGATCGGAGCAACGGCATTTGTCGTCATGTTTGTTGCCGGCACCAATCTGCTATGGCTTGGCGGGCTCGCATTCGCGGGCCTGGGCGGGCTGCTCATCGTTGCGACGCAAATCTCCGAGCGCATGGGACGGCTTTCCGCATTCCTTCACCCGCAAAACTACAAGGACGACGCCGGGTTGCAGCAGATGCAGGCCTTGATCGCCTGGGGCAGCGGCGGAATGGACGGGCTCGGACTGGGCAATGGCCGGCAGAAGATGCTTTATCTGCCGTACGCGCATACGGATTTTATTTTTCCTATCATTGGCGAAGAGCTTGGTCTGCGGTTCAGTCTGCTCGTGGTTTTTTTCTTCATCGTGATAATTGTTTGCGGAATCATGATTGCGCTCCACGCCAGGGATCGTTTCGGGCTGCTGCTCGGCTGCGGGTTTGTTTCGCTCCTCGCTCTCCAGGCGGCGGTCAACATCGGCGTGACCACGTCCCTTTTGCCAAACAAAGGTTTGCCGCTGCCGTTTATCAGCTATGGAGGTTCGAATCTGGTCGCGTGTATGTTCGGGATCGGCTTGTTGCTGAACATTTATCGCCAAGGCATTCTTGAGCCGCCATCGGTGAAACGCGCCACCATGCACGCCAAGGTGACGCCACGGATTTGATGAAGTCGTTAGTCATGTTAGTGCCATAATGAATGCAGTAATCGCATGTGGAGGAACTGGCGGACACCTTTTCCCTGGCATCGCTGTCGCGGAAGTGCTGCAAGACCGCGGACACGAAGTGATGCTGCTGATTTCGGAAAAAGACATCGACGCGGTCGCGCTTTCCGGCCGAACAGAGTTCCGCGTCGAAAAATTACCCACAGTAGGCCTGCCGTCGCGATTCTCGCCGGCGTTCTTTGGTTTCACTCGCCGCTTCTTTGAAAGCTTGTCACTTTGCCGATCACTGTATCGGAAGTTTAAACCACACGCTGTCCTCGGCATGGGTGGGTTCACATCCACCGCGCCAGTGTTGGCTGGACGCATCCGCGGGATAGCCACTTTCATCCACGAATCGAACGCTGTGCCTGGAAAAGCCAACCGCTGGACCGCCCGGATGGTGAACGCGGTCATGCTCGGTTTCAAAGAATGCGCGCCCTTTTTCCCGAGAACGCGTACGGAAATCACCGGCACGCCAGTCCGCACCGAGCTGGTACATTTGGACCGGGCAGACGCGCGGCGGAAACTCGGATTGCGTGAGGATCTCGCCACGCTGCTTGTGAT
>JBKOYE010000018.1:0-5076 GCA_046725275.1 Verrucomicrobiota bacterium | reverse complement strand
AGCAGAAGACGGCATACGAGATACACAGCGCTGTCTCGTGGGCTCGGAGATGTGTATAAGAGACAGATTGTAGCGAGCACCGGAAGAAATCGTTCCAACTTCGGAACTTCGAGTTGGGCGGCTTCTTGCACGATGTCGCGCAGTTCTGCACGAGGTGCGTCGTGCCGGATGATCGCTGCATGAATGACCCGCGCTACTGGACCTGGAGTCCCAGCCGATTCATGTAGCGCCTCGGCGAAATTGCGTCGCCGAATTAGATTCGACAGGCCCTTCAGGAACTCGCCTACATGAATTGTTGCACGGTGAAAGTAAAAGAGGCGTTCGGCGAAAACCGCGATTGAGATAATGCTACAGACCAGAATTGGCCACATTAAAAGGCCGCCCTTTTGGATGTAATCAATCACGCCGGTTTGTAGTCTTCTTTGTGGGCTGTGGCAAGCCAACAACCGGATGCAGATTCGATTGGTTGCTCAATGCCACAGTTTTCATTCGACGATTTCCCAAATCGCTTCTCCTATCGGGAACCTTTCTGTCGAGCTTTAGGAGAAGCAGACGGGCGTGCCTTGGCAGCGCTCGTGCCACCCACTAGTTTGCCGGCGGCGTCAAACACCGAATAACCGGTTTGCTTGCCGGAGGGATCGTAACTGTAAACGATCTTGTGCAAGAGCGCGCCATCTGCAGCGCTTTGAGTTTCCTCCAAAAGATGTCCGGCATTATCGTACTTGTACCGGCTCTTGAAACGAAGGCGGCCATCAGATCCGGAAATCTCGCCGCTGGAAAAGCGTCCTGCCTCATCCAGTTCATACCGAATCGTTTCACGAACCTTGCCGTCCGGATCGCTAGTTGTCGCCACGGCCTTGTGCTCTGCGTTCTCGAACTTGTAAACCGTGCGTGACCCGTCTGGGTGCATTGAAACTGTCACCCGCACAGCGTCGCTCCGGGTTTGTTCTGGAGACTGACTCAAACCGATTTTGGGGGCATAGACGACAAGCGCACAAGCGATTGCCAGCGCTGCCTGGAAAAATTTCATGACCCGAGGAGCTTACGGTTGAGGTGCGCTGGTGCAAACGGCCTGGAATTTTTTTATTGACCCCGACCGATGACGGTGGTTAAAAGTGGGGTCAAGTGGAGGAAAATGGATGATTTCTCCACTCGAACATGGACAACGATTCTCCACCCGAACGCTTTTATGCCGGAGAGTTCCGGCATTCCATCGACGAGAAGAATCGAATCACGATTCCTTCTCGCTGGCGTCGGGATAAGGCAGAGGAATTCATTCTCTTGCCCGAAGCAACTCATCAATTTCTGCTCGTCATGTCACCAAAGGAATTTGGGCGAATGAGTTCGGCAGCAGAAACCAACCAGGGCGTTTCCGCCCGGGATCGCCGGATTTTTTTGCGTCATCTGCATTCCCGTGCGCAACACGCAATCGCAGATCGCCAGGGGCGCCTTGTTTTGCCCGAAGAACTTTGCCGGAAGCTCGCACTAAAAGATGAAGTCGCTTTGGTCGGTAATCGAGGACGCTTTGAGATTTGGAATCTGCAACGCTGGAAACGAGCGCATGAGGAGGAGACGGGGACTTATCAGCACGTAGCAAACGTCATTGGTTTATAATCAGATGCTTGGTCAAAACGTCATCAACACATTTTGGTTTGAGCGGCCTTTATGGGTGGCCGTTGATCCGTTTACTGCCGAAGAGGAGGCACCCGAAGTGGATGAATTCATATATCACCGTCCAGTGCTCGAGAGTGAGGTACTGGAATTACTCGAACCAAAGCCAGGCTTGCTCATTGTAGATGCCACATGCGGTGGCGGCGGCCATACCGAAGCGTTTTTGGAGAGCGGGGCTAATGTCCTGGCGCTGGATCGGGATCCTGACGCGGTCCAACACGTGAGCGAGCAACTCGCACGGTTCGGCCAGCGTCTCACCGTGCGACACGCGAACTTTAGGTGCGCGCTTAGTGTTCTCGATGAGCTCGGCATTCGCACGATCGGCGGCGCGCTTCTTGACGTTGGTGTTTCTTCCCGGCAACTCGAAAATGCGGAGCGCGGATTCAGTTTCATGCGAAACGGTCCCCTCGATATGCGCATGGACCCGCGGGCCCAACTGACTGCTGCCACGATCGTAAACGAATACAGCGAGGAACAACTAACGCGCTTGTTTCGCGAGTTGGGTGAGGAGCCGGCAGCGCGCCGCATCGCGAGCCTGATTGTAAAAATGCGAAAGAGTGCGCCGTTTCGCGAAACTTTGCCGTTGGCGCGGGCGATCGAAAAACTGGTTGGCCGTCATGGCCGCCATCATCCGGCAACGCAGGTCTTTCAGGCGCTGCGGATGGAGGTAAATGACGAACTCGGCGCGCTCGAAGACGGCCTGCGCGTGTTGACTGCTCGCCTTGAGCGCGGCGCGCGCATTGCAGTGATTACCTTTCATTCACTGGAAGACCGGATCGTGAAAAATTTCTTTCGCGATCGTAGTCGCGAATGGCTGGACAAACCGGAGTGGCCCGAGCCGCAACGCAATCCGGATTACGATCTTAAACTGATTACGCCAAAACCAGTCGAGCCGACCGATGAGGAACGGCGCACCAACCCGCGATCACGCAGCGCAAAATTGCGCGTAGCCGAAAGGATTTAGATGAATCGTTCGCATCGAAAAAATTGCAATAGCGTAAACGCGGCGTCGCTGGCGCGCTGGATTGTGGTGACGGCGTTTCTGGCGCTGGCGGGTCTTAGCTATGTCTATCTGACGCTGCAACTCTACCATCTGGGCGAACGCAGAAAGGCCGTCGAGACTGAGCTGGCTGGACTTCGCACCCAGAACGACATAGCCAGCGCGCAAATCGCGGCATTAACCTCCCGCTCTGCGCTGCAACGCCGTTTGAAAGAAGGTTACTTGAAAATGGTGCCGATTTCAGAGGCCAACATCGTGCGGCTTACCATGCCTGCCCGCTCGGCAGAAGACGACACGATTCAACCCGTAGCCAATCCTTCCGGAACAAAATGAAAGTAAACAGCCGAACACGTTGCGTACTGGTGTGCGCTGCTTTTATCGGGCTGTTCAGCATTTTTTCATTTCGTTTAATCTATCTACAGGCAATTAAGCACGACGAATACGCCGGACTCGCCGCTGAAAAGCACGTCTACAAGCAAATCATTCACGCAGAACGCGGCACGATTCTCGATGCGAATAACGAAGTCCTGGCGCATAACATTCCTGTTCAGACAATCGTGGCAGACGCCACGCATCTTAATAACCGGAAAGCAATCGTCGATCTCGTGAGCGAGGAACTCGGGCTTCCGCCCGCGCAGGTCGCGGAAAAGTTAAGCGGTGAGCGCCGCTACATCATCATCAAGCGCGAAGTGCCTGAGGTGAAGGCAGGCGCGCTGCGTGAAAAGCTGCGCGCCGCTAATCTGCGAGGAATTTATTTCGAGCACGACGCCACTCGCGTTTACCCGAACGGCTCAATGCTTTGCCATGTCATTGGATTCACCGACTTCGACCATCATGGTATCCAGGGAGTTGAAGCTTCGATGGAGGAATACCTGCACGGCCAGGATGGTTTTCGTTTCATCGAACACAACCGCGCTGGCCAGGAAATCGTGCCTTATCGCGGCCAGGAACGCCCACCGCGCGACGGCTATCAGGTTCATCTGACTGTCGATCTTAGTCTGCAAAACATTGTTGAGAACGAGATCGACGCCGCGATGGAGGAATATTCACCTCAAAAAGCCACGATTATTTTGATGCGGCCGCAAACGGGCGAAATCCTCGCGATGGCGAATCGGCCCGATTTTGATCTAAACCTTCGCGCGGAGGCTAAGCCCGAAGAAATGAAAAACCGGGCCATCATCGACATGATGGAGCCAGGCTCGACCTTCAAGATCGTTGCCGCTGCCGCCGCTCTCAACGAACGCAAGCTTCGGCCTGATTCGACGATCTTTTGCGAGAACGGTCTCTGGAATTTCGGCGGCGCGGCTCTGCACGATCATCGCTCCTTTTCGTATCTGAGCGTCCGCGACGTTCTTGTGAAATCGAGCAACATCGGCGCAGCCAAGCTTGCTCTGAGCATAGGCGATCAAAGATTCTACGAATACATACGTCGATTCGGCTTTGGTGAGCGGACCGGGATCGAGTTGCCGGGTGAAATCGGTGGGGTTATTCGGCCTCCGAAGGCGTGGAGTAAGATCTCGATCACGCGTATCCCGATGGGGCATGAAGTCGGGGTCACGCCGTTACAAATGACAGTGGCGATGGCAGTGATTGCCAACGGCGGAAAACTAATCACGCCACGCATTATTAAATCGATTACCACACCGGAAGGAAAGACCGTCAGCTCACTTTCGCCTGTAGTGCTGCGTCAGGTGATTTCTACGGAGACCGCAAAAGAGATCGGTGATGCGTTGCGCGGTGTAGTGAGTGATCGCGGCACTGCTGCCGCCGCTGCCGTTCCCGGTTTTACAATTGCAGGCAAGACCGGAACCGCACAAAAGGTTGATCCTCGAGGCGGATATGAGCAGGGGAAATACGTTGTTTCTTTCGCTGGCTATCTGCCGGCGGAACACCCCGAGTTTGTCGGTCTGGTAGTGCTGGATGACGCGCACACCAGTAAACCGGAGCTAAATTATGGCGGGCTCATTGCAGGACCAATTTTTTCCCGAGTAGCGGAGAAGGCGGCCCGCTATCTAGATCTTGAGCCGCATGAGGAGATTCGCAAAGCGATTCCCGTAGCGCGAGTCGAAAAAACAACGCCGACAGAGCGAATTCGCAAGAGCAGATCGGCGGAACGAATCGCCTTAACCAATGCGTCGCGCCATTGAACACCTCGCCATGGTTCGCGGCTGCGAATCGGTCCCATTGCGGACATGTTAAAGCCTCATGCAGCTCAAGACTCTCCTCTCCGCGACTCCAGTTCGCCAGATCATCGGGACACTTGATCGCTCAGTGGAAAACATCGCGTATGACTCGCGGCGAGTGCAAAGGAATGGTATGTTCGTGGCGCTGCGGGGCGAGAAATCCGATGGCCACGAATTCATCGGTCAGGCAATCGAAAAAGGGGCGTCGGTAATCGTTGCCGA
>JBKOYE010000103.1:0-6206 GCA_046725275.1 Verrucomicrobiota bacterium | reverse complement strand
CCTCCGCAACCGGGTGCATATCAACCAAAGAACAAGGAGGAACGCGCTGCCATTGAGGCGTTCAACAACGCGACGGCAGCGTATGTAGACAGATGCACCAAGAACCTCAAGAGCGGAGTGCCCGGAGCCCGCATCGTTGATCTGCCAGGGGCAGGTCATTTCGTCTTTCTCACCCGAGAGGCTGAAGTCCTTAAAGAACTACGGAAGTTTGTGGCAAGCTTGCGATAGTGGTGATTTGAGATACTGGGCGTTCGGTCTCACCGAAGCAGGTGTTGGTTTCCTGTTGTGGTCCAGTCCGGCTTGGCAGATGGCGGCGCCGGATAGTTGGATTGGGACCAACGAGGAGCGGGCGCGCAACCTTCAGCTCGTGCTGATCAACGCGCGGTTTCTGATTCTTCCATGGGTGCGGGGCGCTATCTCGCGAGCACGATTCTCTCTTTGTGTGCGCGACAACTGCCGGCGGACTGGAAACGCCTCTATGGCTATCGCCCCCTGCTCTGAGACACGCTGGTCGACGCGCAGTTTCGCAGCACTAGTTATCGAGCAGCGAACTGGATCTATCTGGGTGAGACACGCGGACGTGGCCGCATGGACCAGCACCACAAGGCTCAAAGGGGGGCGCCGTGAAACGGATTTACATTTACCCTCTTTGTCGCGACGTGCAACGGCGACTCTTAAAGGACTCTGCGGCACGCTGGATCCCGTGGGAAGAGGCGTGATGGTGAATGGTTACACCCCTCAAAAAGCGGACCACTAGTTAAGGGACTTCTTCACCCACGTGCTGCGTAATGCCGCGTTTCTGAATATTATGGAGCACTTTTGATAGATATTTAGGATGTTCGGCGGCCCGACACCAGCTGAAACAAACCATGCGATCGCTCCTCAAGTTCTTCTCGCTCACGTACATTGTGAGCTGGATTCTTTGGATCGCGATGGCAGCCATCTTGCGAGGGGCCGCTCAGCAGCCTTCCGGGTTCCGAGCAATTAGTGGCTTCCTGTATCTCCTCGGGGTTTTCGCCCCAGCTCTCGTTGCCCTCGCGCTCACCGCCCGAGCGGACGGACGTGCGGGAATGCTGGCGTTGCTCCGCCGGACAGTCAAGTGGTCCGTGGGTGCGCGATGGTATCTGTTTGCCATTGGCTACATGGCGGCGGTCAAACTCGCCGCAGCCCTCTTGCTCCGCATTGCGACTGGCGCATGGCCGGCGTTTGGTCAGGAACCCGTGTACATCATGGCGATCGCGATCCTTTTCTCGACGCCGGTGCAGGCCGGCGAAGAAATCGGATGGCGAGGATACGCGTTGCCACGTCTGTCAGCACGCCTCGGACTTTCCAGCGCCAGCATAGTCTTGGGGGTGATTTTGGCGTGCTGGCACTTGCCGTTCTTCTTCATTTCAGGCACTGACAAGTCAGGCCAGTCGTTCCCCTTGTATCTGCTGAGTGTGACCGCGCTCTCGGTTGCAATGGCGTGGCTCTACTGGCGAACAAATGGAAGCCTGCTGCTAACTATGCTGATGCACGCCGCCGTCAACAATACCAAGGATATCGTGCCATCGGCTGTCTTGGCCGCCACGAATGCCTTTTCCCTCAGTTCGTCGCTCGTAGCGTGGCTCAGTGTCGCGATCTTGTGGATTTGCGCTGCATACTTCCTCGTGCGAATGCGCGCGGTGAAACTGCAGGACGGCTGGCAAACAGCGACCGATGTGCCCGAGATTGCATCGTCTGGGTCCGTCTAGTCGCACCGTTGTCACAGCCGCCGAAGAACTCGTTCCGGTGAGCGCGGGATAGCGCTTTTCTCAATTAGCTTCGTCCAGCGCGGGTTGCGTGTTACCGCCCGCGCCATCTGAACTCAACCGTTCGGCGTGGCTTTCCACGCAAAACGAGGTGGCAGAGAGGTGGGCTATGATCATAAGAACAAAGGAGAACCTCAAAGGTACGAAAGGCGATATACGAACGAGGGATTGGTCGAGTTGCCGATTCCTGCATACAGACGACGGCATGGGAGTAACACTCACTGATGCCATCCTCGAACCAGGCTTAGACCAAGTGTTCTGGTACAAGAACCATTTGGAGTCCGTCTATTGTATCGAAGGTGAGGGAATGCTTGAGGATCTGGCGACGGGAAGGACCTACTTGATCACGCCGGGCACCTTGTACGCACTCGACAAGCATGATCGACATCGTCTCAACGTGAAAACACGGATGCGCGTGATCTGCACCTTTGTTCCGCCGCTTGTAGGTGGAGAAATTCACGATGTGGACGGTTCATATCCCGCCGATGAGCGAACGAGTGATGAGTATCGATGAGGTGTCGTCCAAGTAGGTGTAGACCGTGTTGCCTCGTTCCCGCCGCTCGCCTCCTTTCTCCGCGCCACACTAATTCTTAATACGTTATGCGCGGCGTGGCTTAACGACGATTCTTCATTTTGATTTCCGCTCGCTATAGATCGGCTCAAATGCGCGAGTCGTGTGCTCAGTCACGCTCGGTACGGGTTCTGGCAGCACTCGCGCCTGTGCCGCGTCAAGCTCTTTCGTAGCTTGCTCCTTTGATAGCGCAGTATCGCCTGTTTCTTCAGCGCCACGCTTGCGATGCAATAACTGCCAAATGAACACGCCTTCGACCAACAGCATTATTAGAAAGCTCAGTATCGTGAAGGCGAGAATCTGCCCCACATTTAAGCCGACCATTTTCATCGCCATCATGAGGAACACGATGGCTACAAAGCCAAAGACCAAGACCGCTACCATGGCCCATACGAGGGATTGAGGTTTCACTTCTGGCGATTTGATGATGCTATCGCCCTTCGCATCACTCAGCTTTGCGCCACAATAATTACAGTAGCTCAAGCCCTGCGCGACAACCACGCCGCAAGATGAACAGTACATACTCTTTCACCCCCCTCAGGGGTACTACGATATTGAATGACGCTGAGTTCAACAGTGGTGTCCAACAAAGGTGCAAGCACATAACGCTGCGCTTGAGCGGCTCGCCCACGCAACTACGAATAAAGGCGCTCATGGCGAGTCCGCTCCAAGCGCTTGTTGGATGCGCCCACGAATGAATCACGCCTTTTAAGTACGGCAATGGCGCCATTTGACTCCATGTGATGATAAGTGCCATTCCCAAAGGTTATTTCTCCGACGATTCGATTGAACTTTGCCACAAACTCTGCTCGATGATCCCATTCATTAAAACACGAATGATGCATAGCTGAGTCTGAGAATCGCCACAATGGATCTGTCTTGTCGGCAATGAAATGAGAGGTAGCCACGATGTCATCGCCATTAATGATGACCTTGCCGCAGAGGGAACACTCGGTTTTGCCGCTAAGAACGACTAGACCATTAACCAGACACCTTCAAGAAGCTCTAAACACCTCGGGCATCGATTTCTTCAACGGTTTTGGTGTCGGAGTAGCCCGCGCTGATCGCAACGTCGCACGCGAGTCTCAAGTTGCAGTGGCCTTCAACCTGATCACGATAAGCGATGTCTCCAGGACTGATTTCTTCATAAAGCCTTAGATCATGACCTTTCGCATTCAGACTATCTACAACTCTCAGGAAAGCGGTGTACACAGCTTCGTGCACTTCTTGCAGCACGTCATCTTGTAATTGATCAGCGAGCCTTCGCGCAGCAGCCGGATGAGCAGTGAGAGATTCAAATTCGGACTTGGAGTATTTCTCGAAGTTCATAAACTGGCCTCGGAAGCAATATAACGTTGCGCTTCAGCGGCTCGCCCACGCAACTTAACAAAGAGGCCCGCTCATGGCGAGTCCGCTGCAAGCGCTTGTTGGACGGCGTTCGACGGCATCACGACCTTGACTACTTTACCAAGCACATCTGATTTTGGAATCGTCCGTGGAGACCACAGACGACTATCTTCACTTTCGGCTCGATTGTCAGCCAGCAGGAAATACTCGCCAGCTGGTATTTTCATCGCTGCCATCTCTCCGCACTGAAAAGACTCATCGGTTTTGCGTGGACATTGCTTGATACCAAATGGCTCTTTGATCTTCCGACCATTGATATAAACGCCACTGCGCCGTAATGCGATTGTCTCACCAGGTAATCCGATAACCCTTACTACAACATCCATGCTCTTATCGCTCGAGTCAGGATTACTGAAGCAGCGGCGTACTTCAACGATGTCAAATCTTTGAGGATTCTTCGCGGCGTAGAATGCCTCATCAACAATTAGCGTTGAGTTGATTGGAATGGTCGGCAGCATTGAACCGCGTTCTTGCAACTACCTCTCTGTGGACAGGTGAATCGACTTGCGGCAAAAGCGTAATACTAAGGAGCAGGGTTAGTGTGAGTAGGAACTTTGTCATCGTAAACAAATGGTAGCCGTCCAACGCTGCGCTTGAGCGGCTCGCCCACGCAACTACCGATAAAGGCCACTCACCGACGAGTCCGCTGCAAGCGCTTGTTCGGCGGGACCTCATTTAAGATAGACAACGTATTTCTTCGGATAGCCAAACCGTCGATACGCTGCAGCGGTTCGTCCCCGATGGTCCTTGATTTTTGAATTGGCACCCTTCTGTAACAAGAGCTGCGCAATGTTAGAGTGCTTGAACCCCAGAGCAAACATCAATGCGGTAGTGCCATTGCGGTCCTGAACATCTAAATTTGGCGACCTATCTAGCAGGAACCTTACAGTATCAAACGCTCCATTGCCTGCGGCGTTCATCAGAATAGTTTGACCGTATCTGTCCTGATTATTGATGTCAGCACCCCGTTTAATAAGCAATTCGACAGCTTCAGTACGGAGATAATATATGGCTCCAGAAATCGCAGTATTGCCGTCGCTGTCCTTTGCATTAACCCGTGCTCCTCGATCCAAAAGAAGTCGGACGACATCAGTGTGGCCCAATCCTGCAGCTGACATTAGAGGCGTAACTTGACTAGGGGATAGATTGGTTGGCCTGTTCGGACGACCATCACAGGTGCCTTGGTCATCGGTATCCTCCGGATTTGCGCCTTCGTCAAGCAACCGCTTAACGGCCACGGTATTTCCCTGGGATGCGGCGCAACGCAAACTGAGCGACGTGGTTTCCGAAGTGTGGACGAAGGCCGGGCCATCGAAAGATTGACTACTCCGCCGCGCGAACCACACGAAGGTAATGGCAACGCCCAACAGGAACGTAATGATGCCGATTAGGGCACTGAATGCAAGGCGCTTCATTGTCGCCCCAACCTTCCCACGCTGATCAACCTTTGATACCGAACCATTGGGTCTTGTTCCGCCGAACGTTGCGCTTCAGCTGCGCGCTCACTCAACGAAGATAAGAGACATAGTGGACGGCGTCAGCTGCAAGCGCATGTTCGGTGGTGGCGAATTCGTGAGGCTCGATGGACTTCTCAATACCAAATCTAATAGTAAGCAATTTCGCGATAGGTCCACTCTTCTGTCTTGACTCTTTTGCCTGACGCATAGATTCTCACGTTTGAAACAGTCTTCGCCCGAGTCCAATTGCCGTGAGCATCCTGGTCGAAGTATTCGCCGGCACTCCCTCCGTAACCAACCACTTTATCGTCATCTAGCTGAACTCGTGCTCTTTCGGTCACAAGGTTTTCGCTGCTCGACTCTTGAGATGGGATGTTTTTCTTAACCGGGCTTCCATCCGCGTTATATTCGGCCACTTCAAAATCACCGAACGTCCCGATAGTGATTTCGGTTCTTCTGAAAAGTGTCCCGTCTTCCTTGTAGTCGTTCATTGTCCTACTGACCTTCAGTCCATTTGGCCCAAACCTATCAGTCACTCTCCTTGTCATCACATTCTCTGAATTGTAAACGCTAAGGCCAGATCGTTTTTTGGTTTCAGGATCATATTCGTAAACGGTTCTCCGACTTAACGAGCCACGACGATCATATAACGCTAATTCCGTTCTGTTCCCCGCCTGGTCATAGGTAACGACACTTATCAACGATGGTGGAGTATCAGTTACATTTCCGTTCGCACTTACTATTGTCTCCTGCCGAACGCGAACGGTTTTTACTGGTCCCCTTAGTCCATCTTGTTCGCGGTCAGTCTTCTGTGAAAAGGCGGTCCCGGAGATCAGAAAGCATGCTCCAAAAATGGTTAATAGAGTTCTCATGTTATTCCCCGCAAATTTACAAGCTCTGGCCGCCGAACGCTGCGCTTATGCGGCGCGCGAACTCACTCAACTTTGATTTCAACAACTACCGTTAACTAACACCCAATCG
>JBKOYE010000074.1:0-7845 GCA_046725275.1 Verrucomicrobiota bacterium | reverse complement strand
AATTCCTGAACCGCATCGTTGAGGCGTACCAACGCGACGGCGATTTGCACAATCTTCTGCTCGATCGGTATTTCACCAAGATCATCAGAAGAGCGCAGCCGAAATGGCGTCTTGTAGTTTCGACAGCCATCAAGCATGGCGCAGCTGTCCCCGCGTTTTCCGCCTCGTTGGCTTACTTCGACAGTTATCGCTCCGCTCGACTGCCCGCGAATCTCCTGCAAGCGCAGCGGGATTTCTTCGGCGCGCACACGTACGAACGCATTGATAAGCCTGGCGTCTTCCACACCGAATGGCTCGAGCCTGAGAAAGAACCCGCCGAAAAACCGACAGAACCAAAAACGCACGAGCCGCATCACGCCGGGGAGTGAGGATTCGCCTAACGATTCGTCCTTTAATTCAATGGTTGAACAAAGTTGGTACGCGCGTAATCATTCAACGATCGGGTTCGGGACAAAGTAATATTTCAATAAGAAAATCTTAACTTTATGGCACACGTCTTCACAAAGTACATCGTCTACAATCACAACGGAACCGGTGTGAGGCATCATCATTTCAATGCCTCAAATAATATCACCAGTGAAACGGATGAAAATTACCCCGGCACCACCGACAATAACCCCGGTTCAGGCAGTGCTGATGGATGGCCCACATTATCTTTTGGAGGGAATAATCTTCCATTTGCTTTTATGTCAATAAATGGCGCGGCTGATGGTAACCATCTTTATACCTCTGCCGGCAATCAGACATTTCCAGTAGGCGCGTCCGATGTAGAAGTTTTAGTTGTCTATGGTCCGGTAGGCGGCATTGGGGTCGGTGGAGGTCCGGGCATCTGGGTCGACGCTTTTAACGTTAATACCGGAGACTTTTCTGATGATCTTCACTTCATCACTATCCTTACACCGCCTACTCCTCCGGACACCATTGATAATGACAAGACAAATTTCGCGAACTCTGATGGCGAAGTGTCGTCACAAACTGCTGAGCACATCCGGGCGAGTGCCACAATAGACGGGGGCGTTCCTTTTCTGGAATGGAAGAAGATTATCCCATCCGAATTGATTCTTAATTCAAGGGATTTCGACATGGCTCAAAATGAAACCGGAGAAATCTGGTTTGCATTTTATCAAACCCCCGCTCCAGGAAAGCCGATCGATTTAGGGAAGCTGAAGCAGTATGTAGCCGGTGGTGGATTCCAAATCATCATCGAGGACGACGGCATTCACATCATTCATGGTCCAGTAGGCGGGGGCGGTCCCGTGGGTCCACCGGTAGGCCCTTTGAGGGTAGCTTCGTCCTTGGTCAACAAATTATCGAGGGAGCAAAAGGCCACATTGAAGCAATATCAGAAGGAATATGCGACCATGACAAAATCCATCACTTCGGAGACGCGCAAAATCATCGGCATTGTTTCAAAAGTGACAAAGCTGCTTGGGATATAGAAGCTGAGAGAGCAGGCGTCGCAAATCCAAGAAGGTGAGCGCGCAGGTCGAATAGGCTTGCGCTGCAAATGACTGCGAACCGGTAAGGGCGGTGCACTGAACCGCGCCAGGGCGATTGCAGTCGCCGCTACCAAGCCGCCAGTTGTGCTTTTGTAAGGTTGAGCAGTGGACGCGGAACACCGATGGTCTTCGCGCATGCGACCGGCGTGTGATTTCGATCGTATCGCTTCAGATATCGGGATCTGGCATGCGTACGATTCGGAGGTTAAGGCCGAGCTTTATTCGACGTGCCTTCTAAATGCCGACGCAACGTACTTAATCGATCCCATTCCTTTGCAGAAAAACGCACTCGAGGAGCTAACCGGTTCTGCGCCATTTGCGGGAATCGTTGTGACGAATTCGAAACATCACCGTGCCGCTACGCAATTCGCCAACCAGCTCTCGGTTGCGATCTTCGCCCACGCACACACGTTTCCGAGTGATCAACCCAGTCGGTTAACGACGATTGCTGACGGCGAGGAAATCTGCGACCGATTGCGCGTGATTGCCATCGACGGCGCTGCGCCCGGTGAAATCGTGCTGCATTACGCGCGCAATGGTGGAATCCTGATTGTTGGCGACGCGCTAATTAATATTGAACCATACAGCTTTGCGTTTCTGCCGGCGAAATATTGCTGCGATCAAAGGGAGAAGCGCCGCTCGTTGCGAAAACTCTTGGACTATGAAGCCGGGCGAATTCTGTTTGCGCATGGCACGCCGATTTTGTCCCGGGCGAACCAACGCTTGGAAACTCTACTCACTAGCAGTTCGTGACAGTCGACTCTCATGACGACCGTTCAAACCGGACCAGTCGCTCGCTTTCTCGGCTTGATTCGCTTCTCGCACACCATTTTTGCCCTGCCGTTTGCTCTTGGCGCCCTGATCGTGGCGGCGAATGGCTGGCCGTCCCTGAGAATTCTTTTGCTAGTGATCGTTTGCATGGTGTTCGCGCGCACTGCCGCCATGCTTTTCAATCGGCTCGTTGATTGGTCGCTCGACCAACGCAACCCGCGCACTGCCTCACGCCACTTGCTCATCTCGAAACTGTCAGCCTTGGTTTTGCTGATTCTCAGTTCTGCCGGGTTTCTGCTGGCGGCGTCAGCAATTAATCGGCTGACCTCCGTCCTCGCGCCAGTTGCGCTCGCGGTGATTTTTTTCTACTCGCTCACCAAACGGTTCACGAGTGCGACGCATTTTTTTCTCGGATTAGCGCTGGCGATCGCTCCGATCGGCGCCTGGATCGCGCAGACGGGACGCATCGATCTCGCGCCGATCGTTCTCGCGGCGGGCGTAATTTGCTGGGTGGCCGGATTCGATCTGATCTACGCCACTCAGGACTACGATTTTGATCGGCGCGAAGGGATTCGGTCGCTGGTGGTGAAACTGGGGATCACGCGCAGCCTGCGCGTCGCGCAACTATTGCATCTGCTCACGTTCGTCGCGCTAACTGCTTTTGGCTTCGTCGCGAAACTTGGCGCGGTCTATTACTGGTCGCTACCGCTGATCGTGGCTGCGCTTGTTTATGAACATAGAACCGAAAAACGCGATCTGGCCGGAATCAATCGTGCCTTTTTTCAAAGCAACGCATTTGTGAGCGCTGTGTTCCTTGTAGCCGTTTGCGCGGATCGATTGCGTGGTTAGGGGCGATTGACCACAATCCCTTCGGCGGTTCGGCTGAACCGCCGCTACCTCACATTGCGTTTAACATAGCGACGCGTCGTTCGTGCCGGCCGCCGTCGAAACCGGTTTCGAGCCAGATGCGTACAATCGTCAGCGCTAACTCTTCAGGAATCAGACGTTCACCCATCGAGAGTACGTTCGCATCGTTGTGTTGCCGTGACAGGCGGGCCGATTCTTCGTTCCAGCAAAGTGCGCAACGCACACCGTGAACCTTGTTTGCCACCATCGCTTCGCCGTTGCCCGATCCGCCGAAGACAATGCCGCGGTCGCATTCACCGCGTGCTACTGCTTCCGCTGCCGGACGAATGAAGAGCGGATAGTCCACCGGTTCTTCGCTAAACGTGCCGAAGTCTTTCACTTCGTGCCCGAGCGTGCCGAGCAATTCTTTTACCTTCTCCTTGTAACGATATCCGGCGTGATCTGAACCAAGAGAAATTTTCATGGATTTGTCATTTCGAGCGAAGTCGAGGAATCTCTAATTCTTGGCTGGGTCCGGCCGAAAAGGCAATAGCTACAGATGTCTGGACTGCGCTCGACATAACAATTGTTATCCGCCGTGCAATTTCGCCAGCTCCCTCCAGATTTCTCGTTCTCGTTCGGTCAATTTCTTCGGCACGTTGATCTGAACGATCACGTAAAGATCGCCGCGCTTTCCTGAGACTCCAGGCAGGCCGCGCTCGCGTAAACGAAAACGCTGCCCGCCTTGTGTGCCTGACGGAACTTTCAGACGGACTTTTCCTTCGAGAGTGGGCACGAGCAATTCGCTGCCCAGCACTGCCTGCCAAGGCTCGATTCTTACTTCGTGAATCAAGTCGCTGCCTTCCACTGAAAAATCCGGATGCTTCGCCAGCCGCACACGAAGAAAAAGATCGCCGCTTTTTCCTCCACGCACGCCGGCTTCCCCCTGACCACGCAGTCGGATCCGCTGGCCCTCGCGGACACCGCGGGGAATCTTGACTTGATACTGTTCCACCTTGTCAGAACCCGCGCGCCGCAGCGATACGGTCCTCGTCGAACCATGGAGCGCTTCCTCAAGGGTGACCATGATGTCCGCTTCGACGTCGGCGCCCCTCTCAGCTGTCGCAGCGCGTCCTCCAAATCCGCCAAATGCGGAACGACCGCGCCCGCCGCCAAAAAACGCTTCGAAGAAATCGCTGAATCCGGTCCCGCCGAACTCGAACTCAACACCGCCGCCATCGCCGCCCCATTGGTAAAATCCGCCGCCGGGCTGTTGTCCTTGCCATTCAGGCGGCGGCTGAAAACCGCCGGGCCGGTTCCAATCCGCGCCGAGCTGGTCGTATTTCTTCCGTTTCTCGGGGTCGCTCAAAACCTCGTACGCTTCGTTGATCTCCTTAAACTTTTCTTCGGCGACCTTTTTGTCCTTCGCCACATCGGGGTGATACTTGCGCGCCAGCTTGCGAAACGCGCTGCGAATCTCATCGTCGGTCGCCGTCTTCGGCACCCCGAGCGTCTCGTAATAATCTCGAAATTGGACGGGCATTAATTATCAAGCTTGTGCCTCCGTTTGATTCGCGCAACTTTTTGAATGATGCGCGAATTGGGAAGATTCGTCGTGATCATCGGCGTCGTCACGACGCTCATCGGGCTGGTGATGTGGAGCGGCTTCGCGCCAAAATGGCTGGGCCGATTGCCCGGCGACATTCGCATCGAGCGCGAACATTCTGCGTTTTATTTTCCCATCGTCACCTGCATCATTCTCAGCATTATCCTAAGTTTGGTTCTGTCGCTGTTCTCAATCTTCCGGCGCTGAAAGTCCTCACGCGCGTTGAACGAACCCTGTAGCCACGGGCCTGTGGTCCGTCTGATGGTTGCGCGTTGTCAGGCCGTGTGCGAACGGCCCACAGGGCCGTGGCTACAACAGTTATCCAAACTCAACTTGATCGACACGTGGCGACGTTGCTTCGCTGCCGGCGCTGTCCGCATATGCAATCGACCCCAGTTTCCGGCGGCGCGGTCGTCAGCGACGTGATGATAATCGGACAAGCGCCGGGTCCGCGGGAACCAGCGTTGGAACGGCCGTTTGCGCATACGGCTGGGAAAACGCTTTTTCGCTGGTTCGAACAATTTTGCCGAATGGACGAAGCCGCCGTTCGATCGAAGATCTATTTTGCCGCAGTCTGCCGCTGCTTCCCCGGCAAAAATTCCAGCGGCACGGACCGCGTCCCGGCACCCGATGAGATTCGCAACTGTGCGTTGTGGATGGATGATGAGATTCGGATTTTGCAGCCGCATCTCATTATTCCCGTCGGTCGACTGGCGATCCTGCAATTCATCGACTGTGCAAAATTGGAAGACGTAATTGGCCGCAAATTTCGCATCGTGCATACGGGCCACCGCTTCGACCTGATTCCGTTGCCGCATCCTTCCGGCGCGTCGCCCTGGCACAAAATTCCACCCGGCAAAGCGCTGACCGAGCGTGCGCTCAAACTCGTCGCGCGTCATTCTGCAATTGAACGTCTCGCAGTGAGGGCGCAAAGGTCACGGCGATAGGGTTTGGGTCCTTTGCGTCCGTTGCGACCTTTGTGCGAGAATGTCCCATGGAGATTCCAACGCGCGCTGATATTCCCGAATCGGACAAATGGGACCTGAGGCATTTGTTCGCTGACGTGAGCAAATGGCAGGAGGATTTTGCTTGGCTACAGCGTGAGTATCCGAAGCTTGGACAGTGGAAAGGCAGGGTGGGGGAATCCGCCCAGACATTGGCTGGGCTTCTCGAGTTTGAGAAAGCGCTCGAGCAGAAGATGGAACGCGTCTATCACTACGCCTCATTGCAAGCGGCCGAGGACAGCACGAACAACGAGTACCTCGCTCGCATGGGTCAGGTCCAAAATCTACTTACTAGGATCAGCGAGGCGGCGGCGTTTGTTGTTCCGGAAATCTTGGCGATCGATGATGAACGATTCGGAAAATTCCTTGCCGATCCGGCGCTCAAAGATTGGCGGACCAAGCTGCACAAAATGCGACGAATGGGACCCCATGTCCTTTCAGTGCCCGAGGAACGTCTGCTTGCGCTGAGCAATGTCGCGCTGAGCGGCTACGACGACACATTTTCCCAGCTCACCGATGTGGACATGAAGTTCGGTGTATTGGTCGACGAGACCGGGCACGAGCGAGCGCTGAGCCAAAGCTCGTTCAGTTCATTTCTGGTAAAGCGGGACCCGAAGCTGCGCAAACGCGCGTTTCACCAATTCTATGCGGAATTTCGCGATCACCAGTACACGCTTGCTGCATCCCTAGCCTATTCAGTTAAGGCGGATGTGTTTCATGCGAGAGCACGGCATTATCTATCTGCGCTCGAGGCGGCGCTGTTTCCGGACGATGTGCCTGTGACAGTCTATGATGGTCTGATCAAATCTGCCCGCGCGAATCTGAAACCGCTGTTTCGGTATTTCGATTTGCGGCGGCGCGTCCTTGGTTTGGACGAGCTGCATCATTACGACACGTACGTTCCGCTCGTTCCCGAGATCGAGACGCGCTTGAGCTTTGATCAGGCGATGGAAACCGTGCTGAATGCGCTTGGCGCCCTCGGAAAAGAATACGTCGATGTGCTGGCGGAAGGCTTGCGCTCGAGACGCTGGTGCGATCGTTACGAAAACAAAGGCAAACGCAGCGGGGCATTTTCCTCCGGCAGTTACGGCGCGCCGCCGTACATCCTGATGAATTACAAGCAGGACGTGTTCGCTGATGTGTACACCCTGGCGCATGAGGCGGGTCACTCGATGCACAGCTGGTTCTCGCAAAGTTCCCAGCTTTTTCAGGACTACGAGTATCCGATCTTTCTCGCCGAGGTCGCATCGACCTTTAACGAGGAATTACTGACGCATCATCTGCTTCAGACCACGAGTGATCCGAAGATGCGGGCTTACATCATCAACCGCGAAATCGATGATCTGCGCGGCACCCTGTTCCGACAGACCATGTTCGCCGAGTTCGAGAACATTGTTCACGCCATCGAGGAAAGCGGCGACGCGCTGACGCTCGACGTTTTCAAATCGGAATATCACAAGCTGCTTGAAACGTACTTTGCCGAAAATTTCGTGCTCGATCCCGAGTTGGATCTGGAATGCCTGCGTATACCCCATTTCTATCATGCATTCTACGTTTACAAATACGCGACCGGAATTTCTGCGGCGGTGGCGCTTTCGCAGCGCGTGCTTTCGGGTGAACCGGGAACTGTCGAGGCGTATCTGAACTTCTTGCGCTCGGGGGGCTCCAAATTCCCACTCGAGACATTGCAGGCCGCAGGCGTGGATATGACAACGCCCGCTCCCATCGAGAGCACACTTCAGTTGTTCGAACGCCGGCTCGGGGAATTGGAAGCGCTATTGCTGTAGGGCGTCTGTATCAGACGCCATGATTCGGTGTCCTACGATTCCGCAATGCAACTGGAAACCGGGCAGGTTGTTCAGCGATTGAAACCGTTGTTTCAGGAGAATTTTGAGAAGCGTGGAGAACTCGGCGCAGCGGTTTCGGTTTGGCAAAACGGCAAGCCGGTTAGTGATCTTTACGGCGGATTCTGCGACGCGGGTCGCGAAAAACCGTGGACGGCCGACACCATCGTGCTGGTCTGGTCTGCAACGAAAGGAATTGGCAGCGCCTGTGTGTTGCATGCGTTGCAACAACAGAAGATTGAGCTCAACCGGCGCGTCGCAGAGTTCTGGCCGGA
>JBKOYE010000076.1:0-17504 GCA_046725275.1 Verrucomicrobiota bacterium | reverse complement strand
CACACAGACTGCGCGCCATACGATCAGGAAGATTTGGATTGAGAACGCGAAACGGGTTCATCCGCTAGCGAAAGAGTTTTTCACACCGCAAGAAGATGATTTGAATTTCCTCTTTAGAAAATTTCTTCTTCTAAGCTGCGTGAATAACGCTGGTCTGTCTCGGCGGCTGCCCCTCGCAAATTGGTGTGCAAATGAGCTGTTGATAATATCTGTGTGCTGTAGCGACAAACGTTCGTGGCCGAAAACCGATCGGCAGTTATTCGAGGTTATTCAAAGTTGTTAGCGAATTGCTCGAAGATGCTTTAACAAGGTCGGCATGCACAAAAATTTGCGCGCTGTACTGATTTTACTTTTCCTTGGTTTGCTGTGTTGGGTATCCGCCACAGGTGCCGAGTCCAATCGATCAGCGTCTGACACGAACGGCCTACAACTTTGGAAAATCCAGAAGGTGCTCGCGTCGAAGAAATACGTCGACCTTACGCACGAGTTTGCGCCGGGAATTCCGCGCTGGCCCGGTTTTCCGGATGAAACGCGCAAAACGATTTATTGGTACGAGAAGCGTCCCGAAACGATGGGCTCCGGTTTTTTCTCGGAACTCTTCACGCACGTAGGCCAATGGGGAACGCATGTCGATCCGCCTGCGCATTTCATCAAAGGCCTCCGCACTGTAGATCAGATCGATCCGAAAGAAATGATCCTGCCGCTGGTTGTTATCGATGTGCACGAGGAAGCGGCGAAAAATGCAGATTACACGCTCTCGCTCAACCGCGTGAAAAAGTGGGAGAAAGATCACGGCCAAATTCCCGCCGGCGCGTTCGTGGCGATGCGCACCGATTGGTCGAAGCGCTGGCCTGACGCTGCAAAAATCGAAAATAAAGATCCAAACGGCGTCGCGCATTATCCCGGCTGGAGCTTGCCTGCGCTGAAATATCTTTACGAGGAACGCAAAATCACTGCATCAGGGCACGAAACGACCGATACCGATCCCGGGCTGGCCACTAGTAAAGACGATTACTCATTGGAAACTTACATCCTGAGCACGAATCATTATCAGATCGAGCTCCTCACCAATCTCGATCAGGTTCCCGAAGCCGGCGCGATTGTCGTGGTCAGTTTTCCAAAACCGAAAGGCGGTTCGGGTTTTCCGGCCCGGGTATTTGCAATTGTGCCGTAGGCAAGGCCTCGCAGCGCTGCAAAATCGCGCTCGACTCCGCAGTTGTGCTGCGGCAAACATCAGCCCATGAGACTGGCTGCGTTGCTCGGTGTGTTCGCACTCGCAGCGAACGCTCTTGGACACCAGAAATCCGAGCCAGCTCCTAGCGATACCGGCAGCGATTTGCTCTGGAAAAAGCTTGAGGGCCGCGTCGCGAAGATCGCGGATCAGCTCGATGGCGTGATGGGCGTGGTCATTCTCGATCTGACCGATGGCCGAATCTTCTTGCATAACGGCGATCGAGTATTTCCAGCTGCGAGCTCAATTAAAATGGCAATCCTGTTGGAATTGTATCGGCAAGATCAGGAAGCCCGCGCAGGTGCTAAAGACAAAGCAAAGCTGGATGACCTTTACACGTTCGATCCCAAAGACCTGGTCGAAGACAGCCAGCTCC
Source organism: Verrucomicrobiota bacterium (assembly GCA_046725275.1). Classification (GTDB taxonomy): domain Bacteria; phylum Verrucomicrobiota; class Verrucomicrobiia; order Chthoniobacterales; family UBA10450; genus Udaeobacter. The sequence goes on along the minus strand of JBKOYE010000076.1, from coordinate 15,897 downwards.
TGGCAGGTCTTACTCCGGGCGTGACGCGCGTTACCAACCGTGACCTCGCTCAGTTCATGGTCGCCGTGAGTGACAATGCCGCAGCGAATATTCTGATCGATCGCGTTGGAGTGCAGAACGTCAATGCAACCCTGCGGAGCCTTGGCCTGAACAAAACAATCTTGCGCCGCAAAATGATGGATGTCGCTGCCGCTAGACGCGGCGACGAAAACGTTGCGAGCCCAGAGGAAATGACGCGGCTATTGGAAATGATCTACCGAGGCAAAGCGTTGAACAAGGAACTTACCGACGAGCTCATCAAGCAATTGAAGACTTTGAAAAAGGACAGCTATCTGTCGTATGAACTGCCGACGGGTGTCGAACTTGCCGATAAGCCCGGAACCCTGGACGGCGTGCGGACAGATTCAGGAATCGTATTCGCGAAGAATCGTCCCTTCGTGATCAGTGTCATGACAGCTTACGATCGCGACGAGAAAGCTGCCGAGCGCGCCATTAGCGAAGTTGCTCTTGAGGCGTATCGCTATTTCGAAATGCGCGGCAAAACCTCCGAGTATGGGCGCGCGTTGCCGCCCGATACAAAATGAACCAGGTACTGATCACAGCTGCTTCTAGGAGCACCGATGAGGTAAGAGAGTGAAAGAAGATAAATTCGTTACGGATATTGAGGAAATCGCGAGACGTACGTTGCCGCGCCGCTTGATAGTTCGGCGCGGGGCGTCGCTGCTCTACGAGGTAACCGTTGATCATCGCCTTGAGATCCGCGTCGATCCAAAGAGGCCCTCGCGTGGTCACGCAGCTTTCCAGACCGATCTCTGCGTGTTCGAAGTTCTTGCGGCTGACCTGGAGATTCCTCGTGTGGTTCTCGAATTCAAGCCGAAGCTTTCAACACATGACGTACTCACCTACAGCGCGAAGGCAAGACGGCACAAACAGATTTATCCGTATCTTCGCTACGGCTTAGTTATTGCTCGATACAAGGTTGTTCCGAAACGATTTTTTCTCCACAACGAAGCTCTCGATTTCTGTGTCGCGGCAGCAAGCTTCCGTGCAAACGAACTCACGAAATTCGTAGCAAAGCTTCTTAAGAGGGAGGTGCGCACGTCGCATCAACTCGAGAGTATCGCATTCGGGAAAACCGGGGCTGCTGTTTACAGACGCTCGATTGGGCTGGAGTAGTAACAGGTTCGCGGATCCGTCAAAGCAATTGATAAGGATCGACGTCGACTGTCACCATGACGTCGTCAGGGAAGGGCAGTTTGTCGAGCGTTTCGCGGACGAGGCGGCTGAGGCGCATGATGGCTTCGCCGCGAATCAGAATGTGGAAACGGAAATGGCCTTGTAGTTTTTCCAGTGGCGCGGGCGTTGCATCGCCCAAAATGAATTCTTCGGGCAACGCTTCGCTCAAGCGACGTTTCAAGGTTTCTGCCGAAAGTTTTGCGCGGCCTTCGTGAGCAGAACGCACGGTGATCAGGATCGCGTGTTTGAACGGCGGGAATTCGCAGCGTTCGCGGAACTCGAGCTCCTGCTGAAAATACCCCGCGAAATCATGGTGGCGCGCAAACTGTATCGAGGGCGAAAACGGAGTGTAGGTTTGCACGAAAACTTCGCCGGATGTCTCGCCGCGGCCAGCGCGTCCGGCCACTTGTGTGAGAAGTTGGAACGTACGTTCGCCTGCGCGGAAATCGGGAAGATGCAAGGCTAGATCGGCGTTGATGATACCGACAAGCGTCACGTTGGGGAAATGCAGGCCTTTCGCGATCATTTGCGTGCCGACGAGAATGTCGATCTTGCCGGTGCGAAAATTTCGCAGCGTTTCGCGATACGCTTCCTTCCGCGTCATCGAATCGGCATCCATGCGACGAACCACTGCTTTGGGGAAAATTTGGGCGACTGTTGATTCCACTTTCTCAGTGCCGAAGCCGTAATAAATCAGTGCGTCTTGTCCGCACGCCGGACACTTTTTGGGCACAGCGGCGGTATGCCCGCATAAATGACAGCTTAACCGTCCCGCGACCGCAGGCTGCCGATGAAAGGTGAGCGCGACACTGCAGTTCGGACAATTGCGCGCTTCACCGCAATTGCTGCACAGCAGCGACGTGGAAAACCCGCGCCGGTTCAAAAACAAAATCGTCTGCTCTCGTTTCTCGAGGCGATCGGCAATGGCTTGCGACAATTTTTCGGACAGAATCGCGGCTTTCTTTTCCTTCCGTCGTTCCTGTCGCAGATCGACAACGCGCATGAGCGGCATCTGCTTTTGATCCACGCGCTGCGTGAGCGTAACGAGTCGGTACTTTCCGATCGTCGCGTTGTGATAGCTTTCCAGCGACGGTGTCGCGCTTCCCAAAACAACGACGCATTTTTCAATTTTTGCGCGCACTACCGCGACGTCGCGAGCATGATACCGCGGCGCTTCCTCCTGTTTGTAGGTCGTTTCGTGTTCTTCATCGACAACGATGAGTCCAAGATTCTTCAACGGCGCGAAAACAGCGCTGCGTGCGCCGATGACGATGCGGGCACGGCCCGAATGAATTTTGTGCCATTCGTCGTGGCGTTCGCCCTCAGACAAATGACTGTGCAAAACAGCGACTGCATCCTGTGCCTCGGCGAACCGGCCTTTAAAGCGTTCCACCGTTTGCGGCGTCAGCGAGATTTCGGGGACGAGGACGATTGCGGTGCGGCCTCGATCAAGCGCTGCCCGGATTGCCTGCAAATAAATTTCGGTTTTGCCGGAACCGGTGACGCCGTGGAGCAAAATCGGGCGCGCGTTCTCGGGCGAGTCGAGTGCTTGCACGATTTCCTTCAGCGCGCGCGTTTGCTCCTCGTTCAAGACGAGGTTCGATGTTGCGATGAACTGCTCGTCGGCGTGCGGATCGCGCACGACTGCTTGTTCGCGTAGTTCGGCGAGGCCACGTTTCACCAGCGCGCGCAACGTCTGGTTATCGAGCGAAGCCTGCCGCAGAAGCTCCACCGCGCGCATCGGCTTTTGTAGTTTCGAGATTGCTTCCAACAGTTCCGCCTGCCGCGGCGCGCGTCTTCGCAGTTTCTCCAATTCGGCTTCGTCGATGTTGCGCCCAGGTTGGACAAACAACTGTTTTTTCCAGCCGACTTCCGCGCGCCGGATCACTTGCGGCAGCACACTGCGCATCACCGTTTCGGTCGGGCAGCAATAATAGGTGCCGATCCATCTCGCCAATTCGAGCAACTGCTCACTTAGGACCGGCGCATCGCCAATGATTGCTTCAACTGGCCGGATGCCTTTGGCTTCACTTTGCTCGGGAATGGCAACGACAGTTGCCAGCGCCGACTTATCCCGGAACGGCACCCGCACGCGCGAGCCGACTCCGACGCGACCGACTAAACTTTCCGGCACCGAATAATCGAGCTCGCGATGGATTGCCCGGTCAACGATGACGCGAACGTAGCGCGTCCCATGCTCATGATTCATGCTCGTGCTCGTAATTTTGTAATCGGTTATTGTAGCACGAGTCGAATGATACAATTCCTGTTCAAACTGATTCTCTGCGTACTGCTGGCGATCGCTGCGGCCTTTGCTTATCTCGCGGTGAAATCCGGAGATCCGCTGTACACATTTTACGAATGGATGAGCCCGGCCCGGTTTCATCGATACGACCGGCTCATCCGCAGCGTCGCGTTAGAACATCATCTGGATCCGATGCTGGCGAAAGCCGTTGTCTGGCGCGAGAGCCGGTTCGATCCAAAAAAGCATGGCAGCCATGGAGAGCGTGGCCTGATGCAGGTGAGCGAACGAGCGGCCAACGAGTGGGCGCGAGAAACAAAGATCGCTGGTTTCCATCCGGACCAGCTTTTCGAACCAAAGACAAATCTGGAGGCGGGCACCTGGTATTTGCATCGCGCCATGGGACACTGGGACCATCAGTCCGATCCAATTCCTTTCGCTCTCGCAGAGTACAATGCTGGAGCTAGTCGCGCCCAGCGTTGGAGCGGTGGAAACGGCGCCGATGTGTCGGAGCGCCAATTTCTTCAAAACATCGATTTTCCCGCAACCCGCAGGTACGTCGAGTCGATCATTGATCGCTACAAATTCTATCAGCGCCGCGGCCGGATGTGATGGGCCACCGCGCGCTTTGCACGAGCAGAGTTGATGGCGGCTTCGTTTTTCAACTTGTGCAATAAGAATGCCAACCTAGAATACGCAGCTTTCGCGACAAGATGATCGGTCGGCCAGTCTTTTGGAAAATCGCGTCAGTTGTTTTTGGCGGTGTGGCATTAGGACTCGCTACGCTGACTGGAAACATCAGTTCGCTGGAGCAAGAGAGTGCTTCGCCGACGCGATTTCAACCCGCTACCGCAACACATGAGACGCGCGCGGATTTGCAAGCTGCGCTTCAGTTAAGAAATCCAAACGAAATTGCTTGGCCAATTGAAACTGTGTCGTCGGCGCCGTCGACGCGCAGCAGTTTTATGGCGACTTGGGAGAACGTGAGCGGCGCCACGGGCTACCTGCTGGATGTTTCGACGAGCAGTTCGTTCATCAGTTACGTGAATGGCTACTACGAATTGGATGTTGGTAATGTGACTGGGCGAATCGTGACGGGACTGAGGCCGGGTACCACATACTATTACCGGATGCGGCCTTATAGCGCGACTGGCCCGGGCGGCTACTCGGAAGCAATGACGGGTAAGACCAGCGCTACCCCTGGCCTAACGATCCACGCAACTTTCGACAGTTCCATTACCGGAAACCCAAACGCGGCCGCGATTGAGGCGATGATTAACCGAGCGATCTCGATTTTGGAGTCGCTGTTCAGTGATCCAACCACCGTCGAGGTTAGGTTCCGATATGCGACCACGGCGCCAGACGGCACTCCATTACCTCAAGGCAGTGTCTCGCGGAGTGATTTCGTGGTCTACATGATGCAATGGAGCACGTTCATCGATGCATTGAGAGCCGATGCGAGGAGCAGCAACGACAATGTCGCGAACGCGAGTCTGCCAGGTACGGCATTGGCCACGACTATTGAGCCATCGAGTGCGAATGGTCGAGTAGTTGGATTGGACACGCCGCCAGCAATGTTTGCAGACGGCACAGTCGGCCCCGGCGGGCCGTACGATGGAATCGTTACACTTAACTCTTCGGTGCCTCTCCAGTTTACACGCCCTACCAGCGCGGGCAGCTTCGACGCTCAGCGTGCGACTGAGCACGAAATGGATGAGCTCATCGGTCTTGGTTCAAAGCTCGGCCACACTGGCATTGATTTTCGACCGCAGGACTTGTTCAGCTGGTCATCTGCCGGTGTCAGGAACATCACTTCTTCCGGCACCCGCTATTTCTCGATCAATGGTGGCGTCACCAACATCGTTAATTTCAATCAGGATCCACAGGGCGATTTCGGGGATTGGCTGAGCGAGGATTGTCCGCAGTTGCATCCGTATGTGCAAAACGCGTTTCTCTGCACCGGACAATCTTCCGATGTTACTGCCACATCGCCAGAAGGGATCAACCTGGACATTATCGGTTACGATTTGGCGAATACACCATTACCTACACCGACACCCACACCCACACCCACACCAGACCCATGCTATCCCAACTTCACGACAGCGGAAGGGTGCGATGCGGTTAGTTCTCTGACCATCGGTGCTGGAAATACGGCGCTTGGTTGGCGTTCGCTCTTTTTGGATACGACCGGCAGCTTCAACACCGCCGTAGGCGGTGGAGCGCTGGTCCTTAACAACGAAGATTCCAATACCGCAGTGGGCGCCGCAGCGTTGCTGCTCAACACCAGCGGCTCAAACAACACCGCCCTTGGAACCGACGCGCTCGTGTTTAACGACAGCGGTGACTCCAACACTGCCACTGGTTACTTTTCGCTCATGAACAATACCACCGGCGACTCCAACACGGCCATCGGTGGGGAAGCGCTCACTACCAATACCACCGGAAGCAACAACATGGCCATCGGCAATCTGGCGCTTACGAACAGCGAAACCATGAGCGACAACGTGTGTGCAGGCACAGAGGCCGGCTCTGGTATTACCACTGCCAATAATAATATCATCATCGGCCATCACTCTGGTGTGCACAGTGTTTTTGGCCAGGAAAGCGACAGGTGCATTATCGACAATATCTTCGGTTCGCCGGATTCCGCGACGGCCGCTGTTGTGATGGTCGATTCCGACGGAAGATTGGGCACGGTGACCGCCGATGGACCTGCTCCGGGTGGATCTTCGCCCAAAGGCATACGGCCCCTAGCCATTCCCGACGCCACCAAGCAAGCCATGCTCGATCGCACAGTTGCGAGCTTGCAAGCAACTATCACGCAGCAACAGCAACAAATAGAGACGCTCACCGCCCAGCTGAAAGAGCAGGCCTCGCAAATCCAGAAAGTGAATTCGCGGCTTAAACTGCGTAAGCCGGCGGCAAACATGATTGTGAATGAACCTAAAGCTGTTCCTTCAGGGAGAGTTCACGGACAGCTAGAACAATGAAAGGAAAATCAAGAAAAGTGAAAAATGGAAATCCGATATTGATGACCATCCTGCCGTTGTTGGCCTGCTTCGCGCTTTTGCCAGGGGCGTGGGCGGTCAGTCCGGCACCGGACGGATGTTATCCCAACTTCACAACAGCGGAAGGGTGCGACGCGCTTGGTTCTCTCACCACCGGCGCTGGAAATACAGCGCTTGGTTGGCGTTCGCTCTTTCTGGATACGATCGGCAGCTTTAACACCGGTGTTGGCGCCGGAGCTCTGGCCCTTAGCAACGGAAGTTCCAATACGGCGGTGGGCGCTGCAGCGTTGCTGCTCAACACGACCGGTTCAAACAACACGGCCGTTGGAACCGACACACTCGTCTTTAACGACAGCGGCGGCGACAACACTGCCACCGGTTACTTTGCGCTCATGAACAATACCACCGGCGGCTCCAACACGGCCATCGGTTCGGAAGCGCTCACTGTCAACAGCAGCGGAAACAACAACACAGCCATTGGTAATCTGGCGCTCCAGAATAGCCAAACCACGAGCGATCACGTTGCCATAGGCACAATGGCGGGCTCTGGGATCACTACCGCCGATAACAATATCATCATCGGCCATCACTCTGGTGTGCACAGTGTTTTTGGCCAGGAGAGCGACAGGTGCTTTATCGACAATATCTTCGGTGCGCCGGTTTCCGCCGCGACGGCCGCTATGGTGATGGTCGATTCCGATGGAAGATTGGGCACGGTGATCGCCGATGGACCCGCCCCGGGTGGATTTTCGCCCAAACGCATCAGGCCCCAAGCCATCCCCGACCCTGCCAAGCAAGCCATGCTCGATCTTAAAGTTCAAAATTTGCAGGCAACAGTCACGCAGCAACAGCAACAAATAGAGACGCTCACCGCCCAGCTGAAAGAGCAGGCCGCGCAAATTGAGAAAGCGAGCGCCCAGCTCGAAATGAGTAAGCCAGCGACCAAAGTGGTCGTGGACAAAGCTATTCGTTGAGCGCGCACCAGGCCTGATAATCAGACGCGGCGACTAGCGGCTGTGCGCTTCGCGGACGGGAGCGGAAGCCGCAACGGCGGCATCGACGGCAGCGCAATCTGCGCTAACCGTTTAAGTAATGACCAAGGAGGATATCGCCGGCGTTCTGGAGAAAATCGCAATGCTGCTTGAGCTCAAGGGCGAAAATCCCTTCAAGATCCGTGCCTATACCAACGCAGCGCGTGCGATCGAAACGTTCGGCGCAAATGTCTCCAGCTTTCAGGACGAAGAAGCGGTCGCCAAAATTCCAGGGATCGGAAAGAGCATTGCGCTGAAAATCAAGGAACTGGCCGGAACCGGATCGCTTCAGTACCTCCAGGAATTAAGCGCAGAATTTCCGGCGGGAATTCTGGAATTGTTTTCGTTGCCCGGCCTTGGATCGAAAAAGATCAAAGCGCTTCACGACAAGCTTGGAATCAGCTCAACCGAGCAGTTACAGAAAGCATGCGAACAGGGGCGCATCGCTGAATTACCGGGGTTTGGCGAAACGACACAGCAAAAACTTTGCGACGCCATCGCGAGACGCGCATCGCACGCGGGTTCATTTCAATTTGGCCAGGTCGCAGCCGAGGCCGAAGCGTTACGCGCGGATCTGGCAGCGCACGAAGCGGCTTCGCAGGTTGACGTGGCTGGAAGCTATCGGCGGCGAAAAGAAATCGTGCACGATCTCGATTTGCTGGTGGCGACAAATGAACCCGAAGCGATCACGAAATTTTTCGTTTCCCATCCGCTGGTCGAATACGTCATCGCACAAGGCCCGACCAAATCGAGTGTGCGGCTGCGTCCCGGAGTGCAATGTGATCTGCGCGTCGTCACGATGGCGGAGTATCCGTTCGCCCTCGCCTATTTCACTGGAAATAAGGAACACAACATCGAAATGCGCAGTCGCGCGTTGCAACGTGGCTGGACCCTAAACGAATACCGGCTCGCGTCGGTTCCCATCGATCCAAAAGCGAAAAAGAAAAGGTTAGACAGAAAAATCCCGAACGTGCGCGACGAAGCCGATTTGTATCACGCAGCCGATCTCGATTTCATCCCGCCCGAATTGCGGGAGAACTGCGGCGAGTTTGAAGCGGCCGAACAACATTCGCTGCCTAAGCTGATTGAGAAGGAAAATCTGCGCGGCACCTTTCATTGCCACACCGTTGCGAGCGACGGTCACAACACACTCGAGGAAATGGCCGAAGCCGCCCAGGAACTTGGGCTGGAGTATCTCGGCATCGCGGATCACAGCCGCAGCTCGGTTCAAGGCCACGGCATGGCCGCGGAAAAGTTACTCGCACAAGTCGCCGCGATTCGGAAGCTGAACAAGACGTTCAACGGATTCCGACTCGTTGCCGGAGTCGAATGCGATATTCTGCGCGACGGTTCACTCGATTTTTCCGACGGGGTGCTGTCGCAACTCGATTACGTCGTCGCGTCAGTTCACTCCGTGTTCAATCTGAGCGAATCGGAAATGACCCAGCGTGTAATTCGCGCGCTGGAAAATCCATTCGTCACGATGCTGGCGCATCCGACCGGTCGATTGCTTTTGAAACGTGACCCGTACCAGATCGATATCCCGGCGGTGCTCGATGCGGCAGTGCATACCGGCACATGGATTGAGCTCAACGCCGCAGCTAAACGGCTAGATCTCGATTGGCGCTGGTGGCCACTGGCGAAGCAAAAAGGAGTCAAGTGCGTGATTAATCCGGATGCTCACCGAACGGAGCGCTTGCAGGATTTGTGGTTCGGCATTGGCATCGCCCGCAAAGGCTGGCTTACTAAGGACGATGTGGTGAATTGTTTGCCACTTGGAAAAATCGAGACTGCACTGCGAACGAAACGGGGGCGGTAGGAGCGGCGCTCGCCGAACGCGCCGCAACCTTGCTGGCCGGAACGCGCAGGCGAGGACGCCCGCGTGCCCCACAGGCTGGAAGCCTATGTTCCGACGCTTTGCCGTTGCGGCATGAACATCGTGAGACATTTGCAGGCGCCGCCGGCTTTGATGAACTCAGTCATCGGCAATTCGTGGCAACGGTAGCCGCGCTCCTGCAGTCTAGTCACGAGCTGCGGCGCGCCTGCGGGCAAAACGATGTCGCGCTCGATCAGCACAGCGTTACAGGAAAAGTGCATCGCCTCTTCCGGCACGACGTCGATTAAGTCGGTCACGTGCTCCCGGATTGCACTCTGGCCATATTCATCGAAGGCACCTGGGAACCAAAACGCGCCGCCGTCCGGCAGCGGGCAAAAGCAGGTATCGAGGTGGTAAAACCGCGGATCCACCAACTCCACCGAGACAGCAAGACAACCAAGCATCTCTGCTATGGCGCGGTGCGATTGAATATCGGAACGAAATTTGTAGCCGCAAAAAAGCACGTCGCCGCCGAAGAGCGCGTCGCCTTCGCCTTCGAAGTAAAGCTTTTCCGGAAGCCAATGCACGTCGTAACCGTGTTGCTCCATCCATTTGGCAAAGAACGGCTGTTCACCGGCGCGTTCTTTGTGGCGGAAATTACTCGGGATGAATTTGCGGCCGACGGTTAGCCCGGCGTTGGCGGTGAAAACCATGTCGGGTAGTCGCGGCTGCGGCGTAATCAGATGAACTTTGCAATTCAAATTTGAAAGCGTGGCATGCAATTGTTTCCATTGCTCTTGAGCAATCGACGCGTCGGCCGCGCGGGCTACGCTCATCCAGGGATTAATCTCGTACTCGATCCCGTAGTAATCGGGCGGACAAAGGAGCAGCTCTCGCATACGATTTTCAAACTATTCCCGACCGCGAGAATCGGTCAGGCAATCGGCGAGTTCCCGGAGAAATGGCTCCACGTCCGTGATCATGCCAATTGATTGCAGCGGCTGTTGTTCGACAACGCGCTCGACTGCCGAGGCATCGATATCGACACACACGATTTTCACCGTGGGCGCGAGCATGCTTGCCACCGCGAGCGAATGCCGAATGGTCGCCAACAGCAAGGCGTGCGTCACGTCGGCAAGTTTTTCGCGCATCACTTTTTGGCCCTCGATTGCGTCTGTCGTTGCGCCGGGAATCGATCCCTCGTCGCGAATCGAGCCAGTGAGGACGATATCGACGTTGTTACGGACGCACGCGTGCATGATCCCGCTGGTCAGGATATTTTTCTCAACTGCTGCTGCGATGCCGCCGGCTTCGCGAATGGCATTGACCGCGCGCATCACGTTTTCGCGTCCGCCGCGCGCGAACGCAAGGTCGAGGCTGATGCCCAAAGAGGTGCCGAACAACGCCCGTTCCACGTCGTAACCGGCAAATGGATTTCCGGCGAAAAGTCGATTGACATAGCCAGCTTCAATGAGCCGCACCAAATGCTGGCCGGCGCCAGTCCGCACGATTGCCGGACCGGCGACAACTGCAATTTTCGCCTTCGCCTTGCGAGCCCGTCGCAGGTCCTCGGCCAATTCGCGAATGATTGCCGATTTCGGTTCATCCGCATCGATGATCGTGTTGATGAACTGGAAAACATCCGTGCGTGACGTCGCGCGCTGCACCGGCACCACGCGCACACCCTGGTGGCCAACGACGATCTCGTCTCCTTTGCGAACGTCGAAGAATTTGACGGCTCGCGCGGCGCGTCTTTTTCGGTCCACCGCGATGGCGGTGTCCATCATGGTAGGCCGCACTTCGATCTCTTTGCCGTCAACGCGGACGAAGGTTTGCTGGTTCGTCATTACGTAGAATTCGGACGGGAAAACGCCATCCGCTGGGGCCGGCGCGAGCTGCGCATTTTCATGTTCGGCTACTTCGGCGCCGTGCTGTCGCAGTCGCAAGATCAAGTCATTGAGCGCGTCGCTTGTCTCGGCGGAGACCTCGATGCGCGCAAAGCTTTGGTCGGCACGCTTTTGGCCGATTTTGATTTCGCCAATCTTAAAATTTGCGCCGTGAGTCAAGATTTGATCGAGCACTTTCGGCAGGATCAGCGAGTCGATGATATGTCCGCGTAACTCAATCGTCTCCGAAAACATCGGGAAACTTTAACCAGAGAAAACCACCGCGCCAGTGAGCCGAAATTGTTGTGGCGACTCTTGTGCCAAGCGTTCAAGCTACCAGGAGATAGGGCTCGCTTCGGCGAGCGCCTCTACAACGAGCAAGATCAACATGGAAAAACCGACCGCACGCGGCCCTTCACCCAGCCGCAAAGCTGTTCACGCGCTGGGCTCTCGGCTGAATCGTAAACTTAAGCGGCCGCCGCCGCTGCCTGTGAAGAAAAACGTTCCAGACCCGCGTCGAATGATTAATCGCTAGAGCCACAGCGTATGCACAACGATTTACCAGCTCTCGCAGCCAAGATCGGGGAGAGACTCTCAAAGAGCTCTGAGTATGTTGTCACCCAGCCTGCGGAGCTGCGAGTTCTTCGTGAAATGTCAGAAGACGAAGTCCGTCAGTTTGCAAAGAGCCATGGTTGGCGCGTCATACGTCGCCTCGGGGGCCGGCAGATCGAGTTTTATAATGACGCTGGTGTGCGCGTGTTGTAGCAACTGGACAGGGGCGGTCCATTGGCTTACCAATGCTGGCGCGTGGCAAAATGGAAGCGGCGAAGATTTATTTCATCGTTTTTGGCCTGCTGACGATCGCCGGCGGCATTGTCGGCTACGTAAAGGCCGGAAGCGCGGCGTCGATCATTGCCGGTGCAGTCACGGGTGTTTTGCTGCTTATCGCTGCATTTCTTTTGCCTGAACATCAGGCATGGGGACTGGGCACTGCGTTAATTGTTTCGTTGCTGCTGGCCGGCCATTTTATTCGCAAATATTTGCAGACCGGAACAATCATGCCCGCCGGCATGATGTCGGTCCTCAGCGTGATCGGGATTATTGCAGCCATCATCGTCTGGGTGAGAAAGTAGCCGCGTGGGAAACAATCGCCTTCGGACGTGGCGGCGCCTGGTGCTGCTTTTGTTCGGCGCGCTTCTTGCCGCAATTGTTTATCGCTGGATCTCGCTTGAGCGATTGCAACGCTTCGCGCCCACGGAAATATCCGGCACGCCTACACCGGAACCGACGGCCACGCGGCCGCCGGTGATCACGGGGAAATTGGAGACGGCAAAACTGTTCAACGGAATCACGCTTCACTCCATGGTCGAGACAACTCCCGGGGCTGATGCCACAACGGAACGCACGCAACCAGAGAGTTACGTGCTCGATCTCAAGCTGCTAGCGCACGTGCCTTCACCGAACAAGACAATCGACGAACTGGCGAAGGTCAGTCCGCAGTTGCCAACGCTGTTGCCTGGTTTGGCGTCTATGTTGTCCGCCGACTCAGTTTCGCCGCTTTTCGCGCAGCTTTACGACACAAAGGTGCGAACGCTGCGCGAGAACCTCGGCCGTCTCGATCTGCTCTTGTCGCGGCATAACTTTTTCGATTGCCAAACCGTTCTGCAGCTTCAGCATCCGCAGACTCATCGAAAAGCGCTCTTGCTCCAAGCCGACATGGATGTGGACGCTGACGGATCGGATGCCGACCGGCTCCCAATCGGAACTGGTGCGCCGGCGAATTTCAAGCCGGCCACCAGTTATCGCTGGCAAAAGATGACCGACGCCCCCAATCCCTATCTCGCCGGAACAGAAGAGCGATTGAAACGCGCGGAAGACGAATATGCGCTCGCGACTACGAGTCCCGCGCGGAAACGCGAACTGCGCAACGCGATCGCGGAGTTGCGCGCCGAAGTTGGAACACTGAAAAAGTTCAGTTTCCTGATCGGCGCGACCGATCCGTTCATCGTCGTGCCGGGCGCATTTACCCGCGGCACCGATCCGGTGAAGTCAGGCGATTACGCGCTCGTGGTTTTCGCCGACGCGATTTACCCGGTGCTTGTCGGAGACGTCGGTCCGAACGATAAAGTCGGCGAGGCGTCGCTGCGCATCGCAAAAGAACTCAACGCGCTTTCAACGGCCTACAATCGTCCCGTGAGCGATCTGAAGGTGAGCTACATCATTTTCCCTGGGACGGCCGACAAGCCATTTGGCCCGCCTGATTTGGAAAGAATTCACGCCCGCTGCGAAACGCTCGTCAAAGAAATCGGCGGCGCTAGCGTGCCGCTGCACCGTTGGGAAAATATCATCCCTTCGCCGACTCCCAGCCCTACGCCGAGTCCTTCGCCGTCCTCTAGCCTCACGCCATCTCCTTCTTCGACTGTATCGGCAACCCCCTCTCCTTCACCGGCAGCGACATTTGCTTTCCCCTTTTCCAGCCCTCTAGCAAAGACACCGGCGAGTTCACCTGCAGCAACTCGAACTCCTCACAGCAGGCACAAGCCGTGAATCCCGGAAAACCGATTGCGCAGGCGCGTCGCTACAACGAGTGCCTCGATCTGATGCACACGCTAATGGCGTATCGCCACGAGCCAATTCATTCGACGCTACTAAAAATCCGGGACAGATATTCCATGCTCCATTTGGACGTGCTGATTTTGATTTATCATTTCGCAAAAATTTGCTCCGGCGCGATTCTGGAGATTGGCGCGTTTGTTGGAGGCGCAACGATTGCCGCAGCGTTCGGCGTCCGCGATTCAGGTCAGAAAAAGAAACTGATCGCAATTGAACCCGGCGGAAGTGTGAGACACAAGCGACTCGGCACGCGAAACATCCTGCGCGACTTGGAACGCAATCTCGTCAGGGAGCGCGTCACGGATTTCGTCACTCTGATCAAGGGCCACTCGTTTAAACCCGAAACGGTGTCCGCTATCCGTCGAGTGCTCGATTCGGATCAAGTCGGCCTCTTAATCCTCGATGCCGATGCAGCCAAACGCAGAGACATCGATTGCTATCGCGACAAATTTGCCGAGAGAGCGTGGATGGTGATCGATGATTGCTATGGCGCTGATGCCAACGAAAAAATCACGCCGAGCCGCGCCGACGTGGACGCGCTAGTCGATGCCGGCTTGTTGGAGCCGCTCGGGTTCTACGGGTGGAGCACTTGGGTGGGACGGTGGCGGGAACGCCCTAGCGTCGCTCGTTGAAGGTCGTTCACACTTCCTCCGGTCCCACAACGAGGTGGATCAGGCCGTTCGGCGCGGAGATGAAGAAGCCGTTAAAATCTTCGCGCAGTTGCTCGACTTCGTCGCGCTGTGAGACGCCGTGAATTTTCAAAAATGAGGCGGCTGCTTCGGTGTCGTTTGTCTCCAACTCCAACCAAATATCGGGATGACTGAGGTTTGGCACGCTATCGATCCAGAGCCGATTCGGACCGAACTGAAAAATGCAGCCGTCTTTTTCCTCCTCGATCAAAGGCAGTCCGAGCGTGTCCCGATAAAACGCAACCGTCTGGTCGTACGTGTGGCTTGGACACTTAATGGCGATGTTCGCACCTCCTGAAAACTGCGGCCCTTCGAGTTTCGCAACCATGGCTTCGCCGAGGTTAAATGGTTAAGGCGTTGAATCGTTAAATCGCGTCGCGCGGCTGGCTGCGCACTCGAAATCCCAATACTCCACTACTCCATTACCCCATCAGTCAACGCCGGTTCCGCCCGGCTCGGTCATTTTGATCGGATCCAGTGCACGATCGAGTTCTTCGTCGGACAAGATCTTTTTCTCCCGCGCAATCTCGCGAACCGTTCGTCCAGTCTTCGCGCTTTCCTTGGCAATCTCCGCGGCGCGATCGTAACCGATCTTTGGCGAGAGGCTGGTCACCATGGCCATTGAAAGCTCCACCAGCTCACGGCAGCGCTCCTCGTTCGCCACGATGCCGCGCACGGATTTATCGCAAAAGATATCGACGGCGTTCGCCAGCAGGCGGATCGATTCCAAAAGATCGTGCGCCATCACCGGCATCATGACGTTGAGCTCGAAGTTTCCGTTCGCGCCCGCCCAGGTGATGGTCACATCGTTGCCAATAACTTGTGCGCACACCATCATAAGCGATTCGCTCATGACCGGGTTTACTTTCCCCGGCATGATCGAGCTGCCGGGTTGGGTGGCGGGCAATCGAATTTCCCCGATGCCGCATCGCGGTCCGCTTCCTAGCCAGCGAATGTCGTTAGCGATCTTGAAGAGAGTTACGGCGATTGTTTTTAAGTGACCACTCGCTTCGACAACCGCGTCCTTGCCGCCCTGCGCCTCGAAATGATTTTTCGCTTCGTAAAATGCGATTCCGGTGCGCTGCTCGATGTGGTGCAGCACTTTCTTCGGAAACTCGATGTGGCGATTCAGACCGGTGCCGACTGCCGTTCCCCCGAGCGCAACTTCGCGCAAAGCTTCGATGGCTTTTTCGGCGCGCGTCTTCGCGTAGGCAACCTGCTGCGCATACCCGGAAAATTCCTGGCCGAGCCGGACCGGCGTCGCATCCATCAAATGCGTCCGGCCGATCTTAATGATGTGCCAAAATTCCTTCGCTTTCGTTTCAAGTGCGGCGTGTAATTTTTCCAGAGCCGGGATCAGATGGTCCTTCAAC
>JBKOYE010000201.1:0-13103 GCA_046725275.1 Verrucomicrobiota bacterium | reverse complement strand
TATCGTTTGCACAAGACGCCGTGGGAACCGGATCTGAAACGCCTGCGCGCTCTCGGACTGAACATTGATCCCTGTAACGCGGCCACATTGGACTTGTTGGATCTCGCGGCAAGCCTTTATCCCGCCGTTGCAACAGGCCAGCAAAACGGCGATCAAAACCTGTTCGGGCCCCAAGGGGTACCGCTTTGGCTCAACTATTTTCACAACGACAATTTGACTTACGCGGTAAACAACTGGGTAGGTGCTGCTGTAGCGGCCGATCACTTTTCCTCACAGCGGACACTGCGAATCTTGGAAATCGGCGCCGGCACAGGCAGCGCCACGGAAATTTTACTGAAGGTGCTCGATGAACGCAGCCTCTTGCCCCGACTGGAGCGCTACGTTGTCACGGAACCGAACGCTTACTTCCGCCGCTGCAATCAACGCAAATTGGGAGCGCAATACCCGAACCTCCCGTTGGAATGGGCGACGCTCGACCTTAATTTGCCTTGGAACAGTCAAGGGATTTCTTCGGGAGAATTCGATCTCGTTTATGCCGTAAACGTGATGCATATCTCAAAGAATCTCCTGTTTAGCTTGAACGAGGCGCGCTCAATCCTTGCTGAAGATGGCTGGCTCGTAATCGGCGAATGCATCCGCCCGTATGCCAATCAGCCGATCTATCCGGAACTGATGTTTCAGATTCTGGATAGTTTTAGCGATGTCGAAACGGATTCGGAGATTCGACCGAACCCCGGCTTTTTGACTGCCGAGCAGTGGCGTCGCGCCTTTTTGCGGGCCGGTTACGGGCGTGCCGAAATTGCGCCGGACGTCGAACGGATCCGCGCGATCTACCCGCATTTTTTTACCGGCGCCATCTGCGGACAGAACACGGCAACCGCAAAATGATTCCACAGGTTCTCGGGACTAAGGCGTCAGAGGCAGACCGCTGGGTGAATTTGCAGGAACGTGGCACGCCGGCTTCGTTGGAAGCGATCGCATGGATAGCACTGCGCCTCGGTCGCTGGATAGCCAGGCTGCTGTTGTACCCCGTCATAGTTTACTTTGTTATCACTGCGGATGTAGCGCGTCGGGCCTCCTACGAATTCCTAAGGCGCGCGCGTGCGCATTCAGTTCATTGGTGGCATGTGTTTCGCCATTTCTATTGCTTTGCCGCTACAATACTGGACCGCGTTTATTTGTTGCGCGGTGAATTCGAGCGGTTTCGCGTCACGATTCACGGGAGAGAACTCTTGCAGCGCCAGATTGAAACCGGCAAAGGCGGCATCTTGTTAGGCTCGCACCTTGGCAGCTTCGAAGTCTTGCGCGCGCTTGGGGTGATCGAGCGAGGTTTTCCGCTCAAGGTGTTAATGGATACGGCGCATAATCGGAATATCACCCGTTTTCTTGACGCGCTAAACCCGTGCATTGCCGGCACAGTCATCGCGCCCGATCGGCCGGATACATTGGTCAGGGTCAGGGAGAGCTTGGACGCGGCCTGCTTCGTTGGGATGTTAGGCGATCGGGTTTTTGGCGCCGAAAAGACAACGCGCTGTCGATTCCTCGGTGCGCCTGTCACGTTCCCGGCCGGGCCTATCGTGCTTGCTGCCATGATGCATTGTCCCGTCATTTTGTTCTTCGGTCTCTACCGCGGCGGAAACCGCTACGACATTCACTTCGAACATTTCGCCGAGGAGATCATTTTGGATCGAGAGCATCGAGCCGAAGAGATCCAGTTCTGGATGCAGCGTTATGTCGCGCGACTGGAGCACTATGCACGCCTTGCGCCTTACAATTGGTTTAACTTTTATCCGTTTTGGGAAAACGTTTGCGCACGTTGAGACATTAAAAAAGTTACAAAGCTTACAAAGTGTGTTCAGCGGGCGCCGATGTAACGTTGTAACGATTTAACGAATCACGGCCTGCGATATGGCGATTACCAAAGCGGAGATTCGCACGCTTATCCCCCACTCCGGTTTGATGTGCCTGCTGGATGAAGTCATACAGTGGGGCGATCGCTCGATTCTGTGCATCAGTAACACACATCGGGATCCTGCGAACCCGTTGCGCCGCCAGGGGCGCTTGTCGGCCGTGCACGCTTTCGAATACGGCGCACAAGCGGCTGCTGTTCACGGTGGTTTGCGAGCACGCATGGCGGGCACGATGGCTCCGCCGGGGTATTTGGCTGCGCTGCGGGACGGACGCTTACACGTGACGCGCTTAGATTACATCCATTTACCGCTTCGGATTTGTGCCACGCATCTGTTCGGCGGTGGCGCAAACACGGTTTACGAATTTGTTCTTTCGGCGGCCACGGTTCTTGTAGCCGAAGGCCGAGTGACGATCGTGGAACGCGCGCGCGGTATAAACCTGTGTTGAGGACAGCGCACGCTCCAGCACGCGCGCAAGGCAGTCGTCTCGGCCGTCCTCAGCGGATTTCGAGTGATATCACATCACGATGCCGCCATCGACGCACAACACCTGCCCGGTGATGTAACCGGCTTCCGCCGATGCGAGGAACGCTACTGCGCTTGCAATCTCTTCCGGCGTGCCGGTCCTGCCGAGCGGAATTTTGCTGTGAATTGTGTCCTTGATTTGATCCGAAAGCCCGGCGGTCATGTCGGTGATAACAAAGCCTGGCGCCACGGCGTTCACGGTGATGTTGCGGCTGGCCAGCTCGCGTGCGAGCGCCTTGGTGAACCCGATCAAGCCTGCCTTGCTCGCGCCGTAGTTTGTCTGCCCGGCGTTGCCCATTAAACCGATAACAGAACTGATATTGATGATGCGGCCGCTGCGTTGTTTGGTCATCGCGCGAACAAGCGCATGGGTAAAACTGAACGCGCCGCGCAAGTTGGTGTTGATGACCGTGTCCCAATCTTCGAGCGACATTCGCATCGCAAGTGCGTCGCGCGTCACACCGGCGTTGTTCACGAGGATGTCTGACCGGCCAAAATCCTCCAAAATCCGGCCACCGGTTTTTTGCACCGCCGCATGATCTGCCACATCGACCGCGTACGCTTTCGCCATCTCTGTGCGCGCTGCATTGATTTCATCTGCAGTCTTCTTCGCGTTTTCGTCCGTCCGGCTCACACATGCCACGCGCGCGCCTTCACTCGCAAACCGCAAAGCGATAGCGCGTCCGATCCCCCGCCCCGCCCCGGTGACGACGGCAACTTGATCTTTAAATCTCATGTTGCTGTCCATTTGTAACCGCTAATGCACACGAATAAACACGAATTTGTGGGCATCACGCGCTCGTCCGGGCGGCCGCTGGCCAAGCACTATTCCACCGCTCCGTAGCGACGTTGGCGGCGGCCGAATTCTTCGACTGCGGCAAAGAGATCTTGTTTTTTGAAATCGGGCCAGAGCTTGGGCGTCACGTACATCTCGGTGTAAGAAGTTTGCCATAGCAGAAAATTTGAGAGCCGCATTTCGCCCGACGTGCGGATCAGGAGATCGGGATCGGGATAGTAGCGAGTGTAAAGATGTTTACTGAACATCGCTACGTCGATCATTGCCCTGTCGATGTGACCTAGTTCGATCGCGCGAAGCAGACTTTTGATGCCGTCGATAATTTCCAAGCGGCCGCCGTAGCTGAGTGCCAGGATGAGTGTAAGACCGGTGTTGCCAGCAGTTTGCTCGATCGTTTTGTGAAGTTGTTCCTGCGCACCGTGCGGCAGATCAGTTAACCGGCCAATCGCCTGAAGGCGCACATTTTTCTCGAGCAATTCCGGCGTTTTCTCCTTCAAAAATTTCTCCAACAAACGCATCAGCGCGATGACTTCGGTTTTCGGTCGCTGCCAATTTTCAGCGGAGAACGCGTAAAGCGTGAGATAATCCACCTTCAACTCGCCGCAGCCTTCTACGCATTCCCTCACCGCTTGTGCGCCGGCTTCGTGGCCTTTGATGCGCGGAAGTCCGCGCGACCTCGCCCAGCGGCCATTGCCGTCCATGATGATCGCTATGTGGCGGGGGACACTTTTGATGCTCGCAGACATTTTGCAGCCCTTATCATCTGGAATTTGTTGCCGAGAGGCAAGTAGCGCGGGCCGCTAATGACGAAATCCGAATGGTGAAGCTCGAAGGAATGATGAATCGATCAAATGACAAATATTTTTCTTCGTCATTCGTGCTTCGTGCCTATTTCGTCATTCGACATTCGTGATTCGTCATTCTGTTTCGGCTGGCAATCTGTTTCGACAAACGAAATTTCAATTTCCGTCCGGACTCCAGCACCTCACAATACGATCGTCTCACCGCGCGCCGGTCCGACGCTCACCATCGATAACTTTGCCCCGGTCAATTCCGAGATGTATCTGACGTACTTTCTCGCCGCCGAAGGAAGCTGCGAAAATTTCCGTGCTGCATGAATCGATGTTTTCCAGCCGGAGACTTCTTCGTAGATCGGTTCACAATTCGCGAGCTGAGTTGCATCACATGGCGGAACGTCCAGCCGTTTTCCGTGCAGCTGATAAGCGACACAAACGCGAATGGGATCGACTTGATCGAGTCCGTCCAGGTTGGTAATCGCGATCTCGTCGATGCCGTTGATCATGCCTGCGTATCGAGTGGCTACGGCATCGAACCAGCCGCATCGCCGCTTGCGTCCGGTCGTCGCGCCAAATTCCCGTCCCAGATTGTGAAGCATCTGCGCGAATTGTGCGTCCTCCGTAGGCAACGCGCCGTCGCCTACTCTCGTCGAGTACGCCTTCATCACGCCCACAACGCGATCCATCCGGTGCGGCGGCACCCCGGTTCCTGTGCACGCGCCGCCCGCTGTTGTGTTTGAGGAAGTCACGTACGGATAAGTGCCGTGGTCGATGTCGAGAAATGTTCCCTGGGCGCCTTCGAACAATATTTTTTTTCCGCGCTCCATCGCCCGATGCAGGCAAACCACCGTGTTCGTCACATACGGTCGCAATTTTTCGCCGGCCGCAAGATAAGTTTCGTTCACGTCGCGAAAACTAATCGGCTTCGCACCGAGCGCCTGAAGGATTCTGTTGTTCTCGATAATCTTGGCCTGCAATTTTTTCGAGAACACAATCGGCTGCATTAGGTCGGACATCCGCAATCCCGTGCGCGCCGCCTTGTCGCCGTAGGCTGGGCCGATTCCCCGTTTCGTGGTTCCAATGCGGCCGCGCCGCAGCTCACGTTGTTCGTCGAGCAACCGGTGATATGGCAGAACGAGATGCGCGCAATCGCTGATAAGCAAGTTCTTGTCGATCTTGACTCCCAATTGACGCAAGCCATCTAGCTCGGCCACGAGCGCGACCGCATCGATGACCACGCCGTTTCCGATCACGCAGATTTTGCCGCGCCTGAGAATTCCGGATGGGATCAAATGCAGCACATATTTGACGCCCCGATGGATGACCGTGTGCCCGGCATTATTCCCGCCCTGGCTTCGGACAACGATCTCCGCCCGTGCAGTAAGCACGTCGATAATCTTGCCCTTGCCTTCGTCACCCCACTGCATTCCGATCAAAATTGTGTTGGCCATGGAATTAGAAATGGGCAAAAAATTTTCCCGATGCATCCGCAAGGACGCAGTCGGGACTTGCCCACAGATAATAAGTTAGCGGAATCGTTGCGCAAGAAATTTCATGGCTGCTCTTGCTTCGGTTCGCCGCTCTTGATGTAGGGGAAGCCGACAGTTTTCCTCCACAGCGTTCCCGCTCATCTTCCCGAGGGAGACGGGCTCGGGGGTTCTCTTCCGGATTCCATCATAGACGGCCGGATCGGGCCGATTCCCTCCAGATTTGTACTTCGCGGTTTCGTGGGACGCGACGAGCTCCTTTGCTCGACCGGTGTTTCTCTTTTCACCGGTCTGGGAGTTTCGGCAACAGCCGGATTCGGCACTGGAGCGCTCTCGGCATCCGGCTCGCGCGTTTTGGTTGGTTGCGAAACAGACTCGTTATTCAATCCCCCTGCAGCGCGCACCCCGGCCGCTCGCATTTCTTCAAGCGTGGGGGTAGCCGGCGCTGAGCTCTTCTCACGCGACTTCGATTTTCGTCGCGTCGGCGTAGGCGTTTCTGAGACAAGTTGCTCGGAAGGCAGGACTGTTTGCTTTGGAGGCTCCGGTGTTTGCTTCAGAGGCTCGGGTTTTTTTTCGCGAGCAACGATTACTTCCTGCGCATGTATTTTCCCGATGAGAATGACACTGCAGACTAACGCCCGGAACAATCGTCTCAGCATGATGCCGCCTGACAAACGAATGAACCCATTCACAAGCCCTCGTTCATAAGACGTTGCTGAATTCAACCAGCTGGGCGCTGCACCTGAATCACCGGCAACGGAAAACGCAGCCGCAATTCGTTTTCCAGATAAATTTCGACGTGATGCATTCCATATTGCTGAAACTGCACGCCGCCAAAATAATGGACGTTGGTCGCGTGGCCTTCCATTTCTTTCAGCACAAATTCGACTTCCGCCTGCGCGACTACCTGCTGTTCGTCTACGCCTACGATGCGGGCCCTTTGCCGAAACTTGCCGGAGCCGCTGCACCAGCGCGTCCAAATACAAAGCCGAAAATAATTGATCGGTAATGCGGGAGCCGGAATGACGCTCAAGACGCCGATGAGGCTTTGCATGCCATTGACTTCACAGCGGACATCCTCACAAATGACTGCGCTTTGCAGGTCCGGAAGAATAGAGTCGGTCTCCATCGTTCGCTGATCACATCATTCCACGGATTAACAGCGTCAACAATCCAAGACCGAGCACAATCCGGTAAACCGCGAACGGCACAAAACCCCGCGCGCGCACCCAGTTCATGAACCAAGCCACCACCGCCAGCGCGACGAAAAATGAAACGACAAATCCAATTGCCAGCACGATCCAGTCATGCGGCGTCATCGTAAGCGGCGCAATCTCCGCTTCGTGATGGTGCGGTATCACGGATTTCAGAAAATCGTATCCGGTGGCGACGGCCATCGTCGGCATCGACAGAAAGAACGAGAATTCCAGCGCCGCCGGACGCGACATACCGGCGATCTGTCCGGCGGCGATCGTGGACATGGAGCGAGACGTGCCAGGGAAGACCGCGGAGAAAATCTGCGCTGCGCCGATCCAGACCGCCTGCGGCAGGGTCATTTCTTCCATGTGCGTCGTGCGCGGCCGGGTGAAAACGGCATCAACAATCCACATGATGATTCCGCCAATGACCAGCGCCAGCACCATCACCCAGAGACTTTCCAGATTTTTGCCGATGACTTTGGCCAGCGCCCACGCTGGAACCGCGGTCACGACAAATGCGATGAGCGTGAGACTCAACGGATGCGTGAAAACGGTGCGATCACCGCGCTCGCCCTTCGGAAACGTGCGAACAAACTGAAGGATGCGATGCCAAAAATACACGGGCAAAGCGAGAATCGCCCCGAGCTGAATCACAATTGTGTACATTTTCCAGAAGCCATCGTGCAGATCGATGTGCAGGAACGCTTCGCAGATGCGCAAATGCGCGGTCGAACTTACGGGAAGAAATTCGGTGAGTCCTTCGACGATTCCGAGAAACACGGACAGCAAGTATTCGTACATGTTCTGTCTAAACGTTAGCGTTCACTGTCACTCTGAGCGAAGCGAAGAACCTCTGATCATTCGTGGAGCGAGCGTCAACAGAAAAACAGGGACATGTTTTGAAAGCCTGCCTCTTGGTTCGCATTTAGTTGCAACGCTTTGCTCAACATGACCGCACTCTTGACGCCCCGCGCTTCCCTCCGCGCTCACAGCGCCTCAATGCCCCGTTCACCGGTCCGAATGCGCACCGCCTCTTCGATCTCCGTCACAAAGATTTTGCCGTCCCCGATTTTTCCGGTCTTGGCCTTTTCCAGAATTGCCTCCACCGCACGTTGCGCGCGATCGTCGGCGATCACGATCTCGAATTTTATCTTGGGAAGGAAATCCACCGTGTACTCGGTGCCACGATAAATTTCGCTATGCCCCTTCTGGCGGCCAAATCCTTTCACCTCGCTAAGAGTCATTCCTTCGACGCCTGCCGCGATCAGCGCTTCTCGCACTGGCTCAGCTTTGAATGGCTTAATGATGGCCTCGATTTTTTTCATCGCGCCAAATTAAACCTGCCTGCGTCCGAAATGGCAAGCAGCGCTTCGATAGCGGCAGGGGTGAGTTGTAGCGGTGCTTGTGTCAAGCACCGAGAACATCAGGCGTTTGACACAAACGCCTCTATAATCACACCGTGCTTCAGACTTTGCGGCCGAATTTTTTCTCCAATTCGGCCAGTGAAATTTGGATCATGGTTGGCCGACCATGCGGGCAGCAGTAGGGCAAATCGCAATCAAGCAAATCGCGGATCAATTTTTCCACCTCAGGATAGAGCAATGGATCGTTGGCTTTGACCGCGTGACGGCAAACGCTTTTCGCGATCATCTCTTCGCCCAACCGCATCGCTGAAGCGCTGTTGCCGGCGCTTTTCAAATCGTCAATTACTTTGCGCATGAATTGCGCCGCATCCGAGACATTCAAAAAACTGGGCAGACTATCGATCTTGAAGGTGTCCGGCCCGAAACTCTCGATCCCGATTCCCATCCGTTGGAGGATTGAGAGGTTGCGCTCGATCCAATCGGCGTCGCGCGGAGGCACGTCGAATGTTTGCGGCAGAAGAAGCTTCTGCGTGGCAACGCCATGCGCTTCCATTCTGCGCCGCAATTCTTCGAAGAGGATACGCTCGTGCGCCGCATGTTGATCGACCAGGACAAGGCCATCTGCATTTTCCATCAGGACGTACAGCTTGCTGAGTACGCCGATGATCTCGAATTGCTGCTGTGGAGCCTTCGCAGTACGTTGTTGTGACCTGAGTGCAGGCGCGTCGCCCGCGGAGTCGAAGCGGCGCTCTGGCAGGGGGGGCGCATGACCTACAACTTCGGGGACTCGTGTTCGCTCGGGGTCAGCATCCCCGGCTACAGTTGGGCCTAGATGTGGTAACTCGCGATGCGCTTCTTCTGGAGCGGATACTTCGGGGCGCAGCATCAAATTGGGAGCCGCTTTATTGGAACCACCAGATGACGGCCGGACTGGCGCCCGAAATTTTTCCTGCCAACCGGCCCGAGCCGTTTCCAACGTTTGTTGAATACAGCGAACTATCGCTTCACGAACGCCGTTCGGATCACGGAAACGCACTTCGCGTTTTGCCGGGTGCACGTTTACATCCACCGCCGCGGGATCGAGCTCAAGAAACAAGAACGTAACCGGGTATTGCCCTTTCATCAGCGCGGTGTGGTACCCCTCGCGAATGGCCCCGGTGATCAGACTGCTCTCGATCGCGCGGCCGTTCACGAGCGCGAGCTGTTGACTGCGGGTCTGTCGGCTCAGACCTGCTTGTCCGATAAAACCGCTGATTCGAATTTTGGGCGAAGCAGCGTTACTGACCTCAACCAAACGCTGCAACAGCTCAGTGCCGTACAAATCTCGGATGCGATCGCTGAGCGTTACCACAGCCGGTAATTGGAACAACATGCGGTCATCGCGCATCAACGAGAAACCGATCTGAGGATGACCGATGGCTTGCAGGTGAAGCTGATGTTCGATGTTGCGGCTTTCGGTGTTCTCGGAACGAAGAAATTTTCGGCGTGCAGGGAGGTTGTAAAAAAGCGAGCGAACCTCGACTTGCGTGCCGGGAGCTTCACCGCCGTCGCGCACAACTTCAATCTTGCCGCCGTTAACGATAATTTCCGTCCCTGCGATGGCGCGCGCTTCGCGCGTAGTCAGACGAAATCGCGATACACTGGCGATGCTTGGCAGTGCTTCGCCGCGAAATCCAAGTGTCGCCACCGCTTGAAGATCAGCAGCAGAACGAATCTTGCTGGTGGCGTGTCGCTCCAGGGAAAGCAGCGCGTCGTCGCGGTCCATGCCGCAGCCGTCATCTATCACGCGAACCAGCGAAATTCCTCCGCGACGAATCACGACATCGACTTTGCGCGCGCCGGCGTCGAGACTGTTTTCGACCAATTCCTTTACGACCGATGCCGGGCGTTCCACGACTTCGCCGGCCGCCACCTGGCTGGCCACGACTTCAGGGAGCAATCGAATCCGGCCCATTTCTATCTCAGATTGTAAATTCCGGATCGCCGATTGCGAAGAAAAACAAGCTGCAGTGAAGAGTATCATTTTAACCACCTCGCTGTGTGGAGGCGCTCTGGTGCGATTTAAGGGCGTGGCGACACAGCGCCGCGACTAGAGCCAGCGGACTCTACAGCACTTCGAGCTTCAGTTACGCCTGTAGCGTGCGCTGTCTCAGCGCATTCAAGGAACGACGCCTTGGGCGGCCGTCGGTTAAATTTGACGGCTGGGAAGCCGTCACTCCTTGAGCGTGCCGTCCCTAGCTTTTGACTTGGACACCTCGGAGCGGTATTTTTTAGCGCAATGATTAACGTCACGGACAACGCTGTTCGACAGCTCCGGAGTTTGCTTTCGCAGCGAACGCAAAATTCGTACCGAGGCTTGCGAGTGGAAGTAGCCAAAGGCGGTTGTTCCGGTTTGCACTACGAGATGACGCTTGATCAATGCAAAGGCGGCGACGCAATAGTGGAGCGCGATGGCGTGCAATTTTTTATCGATAACGAGAGCGTTCCATACTTGCGTGGCGCGACATTGGATTTCAGCGATGGTTTGACCGACACGGGTTTTCGAATCGTGAATCCAAATGCGTCGCGAACGTGCGGATGCGGTTCGTCGTTTGAAGCGGCGCAGTCAGGTTGAGACCAGGAATCATCGCGCGCTGAACTGATGGACTACGGCACTCATCCGTACGACCGGTACGAAGACGAGCCGTACACGCGTCCGCGGCAGCGAATCAATTATTTTGCCTGGACTGTCGCAATTTTGCTTTTGACCGGTTTCGCGCTCGCAGCGTGGCTCGGCAGTTTCTATATCTTCAACCAACCGGAACGGCCTGACAGCTATCGAATCCTGCAAAAGCTGCACAAGATCGAACCTCCGAAGCGCTTCGAGCTGACGGCCGCGCCGGCAGGCGAATTTCTCAACGCAAGTCAGCTTTATGAGCGCTACGTGGGAATGGGCTCCGCCGAGTTGGCGAAGACCAATGCTGAATTGCTGCGCAATTACATTCGAAATTATCAGCAGGTACGCGGCCTGGTCCCCTACGTCGTAGGCCGATACACGATTAATGCAGTGCGCGAGCTCGGCCCTGGAGATGTGTTTCCGTCCGGTATGGCAGCGCTTACTGCTGCCGTTGATAGCGGCGAGTTGCTCATGGAACACGTTTATCCGGCGAAACCCGAGGCCCTGCCACTCATGAAACAAACGCTCACCGTCGGCTTAGAGGTGAAATTGGAGCGCACACACGATATTTCCGCGGTGATTCACGGGGAGCGAATGATTGACGGCCGAATTCTGGTCACGGCGGTCCCGCTGCTTTACGGAAGTTATACGGTTACACGCGGCCTCGGCACGTTTCGTCTCGAGCCGCCTCCGAGTCTAAATCTCGTTGGGGGTTGGCCGTTGTTTAAATCACAGGAACGCGCTTCCATCGAACAACGCCTTGCCGAATACCGGCAAAATATGGCAGTCGCTCAATCCGGCCCGGTCCCCATCCCGGCCGTGGGCGCGAGTGCTCCTCCGCCGCCTGCCAGAAACGAGTTGGTGCGGGTCGAACAAGCCAGACCTGTTGCGCCGCTCTCGATGACGCCGCCGTTGGTCGCGAGCGGTGAAAAGCTCGCCAAACCGACGCCATTGCCAAAAGGCAGAAAGGGCAAGAAACAAAAATTCGAATCTCCGGCCCCAGCATCAACTCCCGCACAGCCAGTGGTCGCTCAGAATAGACCGGGCCCAGCTGCTACGCCGATCACCGTTGCATCCGGGCTTGCTCCTTCGGCGAATCTGAATCTCCCTGTTGCGACGCCGGCCCCCGCGTCGAAAGCGCCCGACGCTGGAACCGGCGCGGTCGCACAGAGTTCCCCGGTTGCGATGGCTACGCCGGTGCCCGTTCTGCCTGCTCAACCTGCTCCGCCCGATTCCTCCAACGTGGCTCTGGCTTCAAATGCTGGCGGCGGCAGTTGGAAAACATTTGCGCCAGGAAAAATGCCGCTCGGAAGACTCATCGGGACGGGCGACCTGAACGACGTAGCCGATCGCGGACTCGCCGGCGAACGCGTCTACTTGAAAGGGCAGTTCGTGGTGAATTTTGCCGACGCTAACAAGGCCGTGCTGCGCCCACGCACAACGTTGACGAGCAAAGTGCTGCATTTCGGCGGCGGGTCATCGACCCGCATCATTGTGGAGTTTCCGCGCGGTTACGCTCCTCCGCCGCAAGGCGCGGTCGTGAACCGAGACGAAATGCGACCCTACGAGATCACCGAGGTGCGCAAGCAAGAAGACGGACAACTCAACGTTTTCGTCCGCGAAATCATGCAGCCGAATTGACCGGCTCCCTGTGCTTGGATCTAAACTGCAGGGCCTCTATGTCAGACGCCGAGGAGCTTGGACGCAAATGCGCCGCCAACCGCCGAACTACTCAGTACGTGAGCGTAGGATTACTTTGCCGTCACGTATCTCGACTGTGCCGATGTCGTACGCGTTCCGCTGATCAGCGAGGTACTCGCGCAGGTGTCGGGAGCGATATTTCCAATTTAAAAAATCAGTCGGCACTTGCTCCCCATTTACGGTGATTCGACTAAACTGCGGGTTCTCCAGTGATTGCGCGCCATTCAGTTCGATCGTGACGTCGCCATTAAAATAATAACCCGGCCTGCCAAGAAATCCTCCAATCGGCACACTCGCCTGGAACCGTAGCTGATTGCCTTCGATCGATGCGAAGACTTTGCCGCGCACGTCTGCGCTTGTGGCGATCAAGCGGTTGATATCATCCGCGTTCAACTCAATTTTCGCCGGTTGACCTGCGCGCGTTGTCTGCTCGAAATCCTGCCAGCGTTCGCGGACAGTTTGAATCTGTTGATCCGAACCGTCGAATTCGGGAACCGGCGTTGGCGCTTCACCGATTGAACGCGTTTTAGCCAGCCAGTAGCTGCCATAGAACAATGCCGAGTGCCGGTGAAGTCCCCAATACATTCCCGCAAAGCAAGCAATCGCCAGCACGATGGCAAATACCAAAAGAATTAGGCAGCCTCGCGCGAAACAACCCAGGCCTTTTC
>JBKOYE010000023.1:0-31129 GCA_046725275.1 Verrucomicrobiota bacterium | reverse complement strand
CCGGCAGTGCCTTCCGGAACTCCAACGGTTTGCTGCCAGATTGGTCGCGCGTCTGTGACTTCGAAAACCCGGGTTCCGGAGTAGAAGAACCTTTGGAGATCCGCGAAGTAAACGTTCGTGCGCACGTGATAGGCGCCGAATTCGTTGACTGGATACAGCGGGGTGAGATCGATTTGGCGTGTGACTCTCTGCCCGGCCGCGATTTTCAAGGGCGGCTCGCGATTTGCCCTGCTTAGCGGCGCGATCGGTTGTTCCTCACTACCAGTAAGCTCGAACCCCAGCCAGGATTGCCCGTCAGCGTCGTGCAGCTCAATATCGCGTCCGGCCAGATTCGTGATGGCAACTGTCGCCACGACCGGTTCATAGGCAATGTATTGCAATCGTTTGAATTTCAGGTCCACCTGGATCTGCGCTTCTGCTGCGGTGGCAAAAAGAAAAATATAAAACCACGGAAGAACGCGTCGAAGATTGTCTGTGTGACTCCGTCTGGGTCGGTCGCAAGCAACACAGCCTCGAAGCAATCGCGTCATCGTGCCGAGGCGCTTTTCGAGGGAGGAAACTGCTGCAAAAGCCGCGCGGGTTCCGCCTGAACGGCCTGCAAATCGTCGCCGTAGTAGACACGAACGATGTAGCCGAGATATTTGCGTTGTCCGATTTCCGCGGAACCTTTTGAGCTGCGACTCTTTTGGCCGGGCCGAACTTTTGCCGCCGCCTCGGAAAGCGACGATTCTGATAATGCACCGCCGGTTTTTGCGCGCACGTAGCGCACGAGAAGCACCTCCGGATTCGTGTCCGACCAGTCGTGTTTCGGCGTGAGCCATTCATTGCTCACGTCGGCATCAGTCAGCTTGATGTCTTTATCGTTCACGATGTCGTAAAGAAACACCAGGATTTTCACTTTGTTATGGTCGACGACGGTGCCCGGTTGTTTTTTTATCCCGATCTCTAGGGCCAGATTCGTTTCGGCTTCTGGATCGGACGTTTCCTTGGTTTTGACGTCAGAAATCCCCATAATCGGGCCGTCCGCGTTCCCGCCAATATCTTTGCGCGAGGGAACGTCCGCTTCCGCAGGGGCACCGCCTGGCTCGGCGGTGGGCGGAGCAGCGACTCCAACCTTCAAGCGACGATCGGCTAAAGCATATGTCGCGCTATCGGACGGGCTGACTTGCTTGATTCTGCGCCACACATCGTTTGCGCGATCGAACAATTGCATCGACTCGTAAGTCTGCGCCATCTCCTCGAGCACGCCAGTGTTGTCCGGTTCGCTGTCCAGCGCTTCCTGCAAACGTGCCAGCGCGTTTGTAGTGTCGCCACGTTCTCGGAATTCTTTGCCTTCTCGCAACAACTGATCAACGATCGATGGAGCAGGTGAAGTCACCGCTGGCGGTGCTGGAACACCAGGCTGCGCTGCCGCGGGCGCAGGCGAAGAGGCCGATGCCGGTGAGGCCGCCGGCGGAAGTGCGATCGTGTTTGCTATTACCTGTGCCGAAGCGCGACTCGCTCGCGCGCGCCCCACATAATATGACGTCGCAAAGAAAAGCTCGGCTATCCCGAGAACTACAATGATGCCCAGTGCGCCGTGGAAGCTTGGATCGATTTGAATAGTCCGTGAGAGAAGAGTCCGCATGGAGAGCAATGAAATCAGTTTTGTAAGCGCGTTGTTGCCTGTCAAGAATCTGAGGGATATTTGACCGCTGAAACGTTAAAAAGTTAGAATCGCGACGATCACCTACCGCGAAATGTCGTCCTGGCTCAGCATTTTGAATCCTTCGCCCCTAAGCACAGAGGACGCACATTCCGTGTCGTCCACATGCAGCGCGATGGCGGAAAAGCCACGCGGACGAATCAGCAGGGGATACGCGAAATGCACATTCACCTCGCCCATTACCAACGCCGCCAGCAGTTTGACCAGTTGCGTCGCCACTTCCCGCATCTCCACTACCACGACCTGACTAACTCCGAAGGCGACATTGTTGTCCCGAAACAATTCTTCCACGCGCTGCGGATCGCTGGCGATGATCCGCGCAATCGCTGAGTCGGTGGATTCCGACACGCTGAGAGCAACAACGTGCGTGTGATGCGCGCTGAGCAGCTTCACAATTTCGAGCATCGCCCCGACTTTATTCGGCAGGAATACGGAGAACTGCTTCACCAGCGGTCCTTCCATTTTCGAAGTCGTCTGTGGCAAACTAGCAGGCATGTGGATACCAGGCGCACCATTGAACCTTCGTGGACGCGCCGGACAAACTATCTCATTCTCGGTGTTTCGTTGGCAAACCTAATATCTAAACCGGAGCGCTCCAAGGAGTGACGGCTTCCCTGCCGTCATGTTTCAACGGCTGCCCAAGCCGTCATTCCTTGTTGAACTGACGATTTGACGTGGCGAAGCATGTGCCGCGCCTTACATTCGCTGTCCGGATATGGAAGATGAAAACGAACTGATCGCGCTCAGACGCAAAAAACTTGAGGCGCTGCGCGCGAAAGGTATTGAGCCGTTCGGCACCGGTTTCGATGTTAGTGGGTCGATCCTAGAGGTGTGCGAGCAATTTAAGGAAGGTGAAACGCTTCGTGCTGCGGGGCGCATTTCTGCGCATCGGGATATGGGCAAAAGCCACTTCCTCGACCTGCGTGACGCCACAGGGCGCATTCAAATTTACATCCACGCAAAAGAGATTGGTCCGGAATTATTCGATCTCTTTCGGTTGCTCGACATCGGTGATTTCATCGGCGTGGAAGGAACGTGTTTCGTCACCAAAAGCGGGGAACAGACGTTAAAAGTGCACACGTTTCAGTTGCTTGCCAAGGCCTTACGGCCGCTCCCGGAAAAATGGCATGGACTACAGGACATCGAAGCGCGTTATCGCCAACGTTATCTCGATCTTCTTA
This sequence comes from Verrucomicrobiota bacterium, assembly GCA_046725275.1. Lineage (GTDB taxonomy): Bacteria > Verrucomicrobiota > Verrucomicrobiia > Chthoniobacterales > UBA10450 > Udaeobacter. The sequence continues at coordinate 28,243 of JBKOYE010000023.1, read as the reverse complement.
CCAACGAACGTTCGCGTGCCGTGTTCGAAAGGCGCATCGCCATTGTGCGCGAAACCCGGTGCTTCTTCGAGGAACGGGATTTTATTGAAGTGGAGACACCAATCTTACAAACGATTGCTGGAGGTGCTGCGGCGGAGCCGTTCAAAACACGTCACAACGCACTTGGCATCGATCTCTATCTGCGCATTGCGCTGGAGCTTTACCTGAAACGTTTGCTGGTGGCCGGGTTCAACAAGGTGTTCGAAATCAATCGCAACTTTCGCAACGAAGGCATCTCCAGAAAACACAATCCGGAATTCACGATGCTTGAGGCATATTGGGCCTACGCCGATTTCGAAAAAGTGGCGAATCTCGTCGAAGAACTGATTTGCTATCTCGCCGAAAAAATCTGCGGCTCGCTGACCATCGAGCATCGGGATGCTGACGGAAACGTCACTCGCACGATTAATTTGAAACGACCGTGGCGCCGCGTGCGATACCGCGATCTGATGCGCGATGTCGCGGGCAGGGATTGGTTTGAGTTATCGCCCGAGCAGCGACGCGAACGCGCCATGAACGAGTTCAAACTCGAAATTTTGCCGCAGCTGGCTGGCTTCGAGGTCACGCAGCATGTGTTCGAGAAACTCGTCGAGGACAAAACGATCGATCCGCTGTTTGTGACGCATTGTCCGAAAGAGCTCGTACCGCTGGCCAAACAAAACGTGGAAGACAACTCGCTCGTCGACGTTTTTGAACTGGTCATTAACGGTGCGGAGATCTCGCCAGGTTACAGCGAGCTGAATGACCCGGTTGTGCAACGTCAGCGTCTGCTCGAACAGGCCGGCGAAGAGAAGCAAAGCATCGACGAGGAATTTCTGCTCGCTCTTGAACACGGTATGCCGCCGGCTGGCGGTTTCGGGATTGGGATCGACAGGCTCACAATGTTACTCACTGGCGCCGAATCGATCCGCGATGTGATTCTGTTTCCCTTGCTGCGACCCAAGAAACTGTAGCCGTCGCTCTGTGAGCGACGCATTCCGCAAAACCGCGGTTATGCTGGCGCTTCGCACAGCGAAGCGGCTACAAAGCGGGGCGCGGATGCCAAGTCGGCGTCTGACACAGACGCGCTACAGCCAACGGCAACTTCACCGTCCTTCGCACGGCGGACTGGAGACCGCAGCTCCTTGTTTTATGATTCGTGCATGCGGCGAATCATTTCACTGCTGTTTTCGATTGTCTGCGCGTCTGCTTTAGCGGTCATACCTGCGAAACCCGAGCGCCATGTGGTCGTGGTTGTATGGGACGGGATGCGTCCGGATTTTCTGAGCGAGCAAAATACTCCGACCCTTTGGAAGCTCGCGCGCAAAGGCGTCACTTTTCGTAACCATCACGCCGTTTATCCCAGCGCGACGATGGTAAACGGCACGGCGATGGTGACCGGTGTTTACCCCGGCAAAAGCGGCATCATTGCGAACCGTGTCTATCGCCCGGACATCGATCCTTACCACGCCGTTTATGTCGAAGTACCCTCAGTGGTCGAAAAAGGCGACGAACTCTCGCGCGGAAAATACATTGCAGCTCCAACGATTGCCGAACTGGTGCAACAAGTAGGCGCTCGCAGCGTAATTGCAGCCGCAAAAACCGTCGGCCTTTTACTCGATCGACATTCGAATGATGCCGGCGGGAACAGTAGTGTAACGGTGTTCGCAGGCAAAGCATTACCGAACGCAGCGCTTGCGTCGATTACCGCGGTGCTTGGTCCATTCCCGTCTGCTCATTTATCACAAGACTCATGGACGACGAAAGCCTTGATGGATGTCCTTTGGAAAGAGGGCGTGCCAGCATTGTCGCTTCTGTGGCTGGGGGAGCCGGATCTTACGCAACATGAGACCGCGCCGGGAGCCCCAGCGGCTCTCGCCACGATCAAGTCTGCCGATGAAAATCTTGCTGCCGTCCTTTCGGCCTTAGATGAGCACAAAGCGCGCGGCACAACAGATGTCTTTGTCGTTTCGGATCACGGGTTTTCCACGATCAGACGTTCAATTGATCTGCGGAAGATTTTGAACGACGCGGGCTTCACCGCGAAGACGGAATTCAACGGCGAGCCTAAGGCCGGAGACATCATACTGGCCGGTAACGGCGGCAGCGTTCTTTTTTACGTCATAGGGCACAATGCAACCGTGACGCGTCGCTTGGTTGAGTTTCTGCAACACTCCGATTTCGCCGGGGTGATTTTTACAAAGGAGCCGATGGAAGGCGCTTTCCAAGTGCAGCAGGTGAAAATCCAAACTGATCACACACCTGACGTCGTGATGGCTTTCCGCTGGGACGACTCAAAGAATCAATTCGGGATTCCGGGAATGATCGACGCCGATTGGCAACGAGCGGCAGGAAAGGGGACCCACGCCACGCTTAGTCGATTCGACATGCACAACACGTTGATCGCTGCCGGCCCGGATTTTAAGGCCGGGGAAAAGGATGATCTGCCCACTGGAACCGTCGATCTTGCCCCGACAATTTTGCAGATTCTCGGAATCAAACCGCCGCTGAATATCGACGGGAGAATTCTGTCCGAAGCCATGAACGACGCGATACATTCGCGAAAAGCGGAAACGAAAACAATCGAAGCAACAAAACGTTTTGCGTCCGGAACGTCGAGGCAGTGGGTTCAAATCTCGCGCGTTGGTTCCACTATCTACCTCGACGAAGGCAACGGCGGCTTTGATGCGAACCAAGGAGCGGCGGACGGATTACAGGGCGATCGCTGAGCGCATCGCTTCAATTGGCGCCTCGCGATTGAACCAAATCGAAAATGAAAGCGCGCCTTGGTACAGCAACATCGACAATCCGTTCGCGCCACGCGCGCCGGCCTCATCCGCTGCGCGAAGCAGTGCAGTTTTCGATGGCCCATACACGCAGTCAAACACGATGTGGTGCGGCGCGAGCAATCGCCCCGGAATCGGCGCGGGATCGCTCGGATTCATTCCCAGCGGCGTGGCGTTGACGATCAGATCGATGTCTGTCAGTTGCGCGCGCACGGTGGTCTCGTCCCACGGCACAGCTTCGAGCCGCGCGACGGGGCCCAGTACGCGTGGCGAGGCAAAGAAAGGCCGCAGGCGCTCGATAAGTGCGCTCGTTTTTTCCAGAGTGCGATTGACCAGAACCAGACGTTCACAATTTTCCAGCGCGCATTGCCAGGCTATGGCATGCCCTGTGCCCCCGCCGGCGCCAATGATCATTACTCGAAGATCGCGCAAATCGATTGAGAATTCGTTGCGAACGGCTCGCGAAAATCCTTCGGCGTCCGTATTCGAACCAATCAATTTCTCATGATCCAGACGAACCGTGTTTACTGCGCCGCAACGCGTTGCAGATTCATCCGCTGCGTCAATTTGCGCAAGCCCCGCGATCTTGTGCGGCACGGTGAGATTGATTCCGACAAAATCGAGTTCGCGCAAAATACACAGCGCTGCACGCAATTCATTGGACCGAATGTGAAAGCGCGCATACTGCATCTCGATCTTGCAGGCGCGTAGAGCTGCGTTTTGCACCTGTGGCGAAAGCGAATGTGCGACTGGATCGCCAAAAACACCCAGGCCAATGGGCGGATCGATATCGCGCGTGACCTCAGGCCATTTCTGGAGGTCGGCGGCGGTGTAGCGCTCGGTAGTTTTTTTCTCTTCTTTCACGCCATTTTGTAGATCTCATTAACACCCTGCTTGAGCTGGGTGTTGGAAGCAAACAACGGCATTTGAACCGCTTCAGTGGTTTCGAGTGGGCGTTGAAGAAAACCACTGAAGCGGTCACGGCTGAGAACTGCTCTTCACACCTCGCTAAAGCAAGGTGTTAATGAAAAGGTATACAGCTGAAAGCGTGATGAAGTTGTCGCTTCGCACGTTCGCCGATAGCTTCTTTGTCACATGACGAACGAGACGCAAAGACCCTCGGATTTCATCCGGGACATCATCGCGGAGGATCTTCGGACAGGGAAATACAAGCAAATCGTCACGCGTTTTCCGCCCGAGCCGAACGGCTATCTGCATATCGGTCACGCGAAATCGATCTGTCTCAACTTTGGCATCGCGCGCGAGTTTGGTGGCGTTTGCAACATCCGGATGGATGACACAAACCCGACGAAGGAGGAAGCGGAGTATGTCGAGTCAATCATGACCGATGTGCATTGGTTAATCGACGGCTGGGCAGACAAACAACTCGGCGGTTCGCCGTTCTATGCGTCGGATTATTTCGACCGCTTTTACGAATACGCCGTGGAACTCATCCGCAAAGGCAAGGCATACGTTGATGACATGACTGCCGAGGAAACGGACGCATATCGCCGTCTCGGAAGGGCCAGCGAGTTTCGTGATCGTTCGGTCGATGAAAACCTCGATCTGTTTGCACGAATGAAAGCAGGCGAGTTTCCCGATGGCGCGCGGACGTTGCGAGCAAAGATCGACGTCAACGCCGCGAACGTCTGGCTGCGCGATCCGGTGCTTTACCGGATCCGGCACGCAACGCATCATCGCACCGGCGACAAATGGTGCATTTACCCGATGTACGACTGGGCGCATACGCTCAGCGATCATGTCGAAGGAATCACACACTCGATTTGCACGCTCGAATTCGAGGTTCACCGGCCGCTTTACGATTGGATCCTCGACGCCCTGGAAGTGCCGGAGCCGCGTTCGCACCAGTACGAATTCGCGAGGCTCAATCTCACCTACACCGTGATGAGCAAACGCAAACTGATCCAGCTTGTGAATGAGAAGCTCGTTAACGGCTGGGACGATCCGCGGATGCTAACCATTTCTGGGTTGCGCCGGCGCGGCGTGACGCCTACTGCGTTACGCGCCTTGGCATACAACGTCGGCATCACCAAGTATCCGAGCATGACCGATATGGCTCTGCTCGAGCATACAATACGCGACGAACTCAATCGCACTGCGATACGGCGCCTTGCGCTGTTACGGCCAATTAAAGTTGTACTGACAAATTACCCCGAAGGGAAAACCGAACAGCTGGATGCAATCAATAATCCCGAGGATCCAAATGCCGGAACGCGCAAACTTCCATTCGGCCGCGAGCTTTACATCGAGCGCGACGATTTCATGGAAGCGCCGCCGCCGAAATTTTTTCGACTGCGCCCGGGCGGCGAAGTGCGGCTGAAATACGCTTACATCATCAAGTGCGACGAAGTAGTGAAAGATGACGACGGCAACATTATCGAGTTGCGATGCACTGTCGATCTGGACAGTAAATCAGGTGGCCCCACTGCGGGCCGGAAAGTCAAAGGGACCATTCACTGGGTGAGCGCCCTCCAGGCGATTGATGCGGAAGTCCGGTTGTATGATCGGCTCTTCACTGTTCCCGAGCCGGATGTAGGCGGCGATTTCAAGTCGTTCATAAATTCCGATTCGCTGGAAGTTGTGAATGCGAAGTGTGAACCCGCGCTTGCGACTGCGTGCGCGGAAGAGCGCTATCAGTTCGAGCGCCTTGGCTATTTCGCGCTCGATCCGGATTCCACGCGCGAAAAACAAATCTGGAATCGCACGGTCACGCTGAGGGATGCGTGGGCGAAGGAAGCAAAGAAGTAACTTGCATGTCATCCTGAGTCGCGCAGACGACGAAGGATCTCTCACTGGGTGATGGATTACGCGAGTTAGCGAGCGTGATCTTCCGAGCTATGAGAGGTCGCTCGCTCCGCTCGGGATGACATCGCGTTAAAATGTGGAAAGGGCGCGATCGATGCGCGCGAGGACTTTCTCTTTCCCGAGAACTTCGAGTAAGTGATACAGGCTCGGTCCCACGGTGCTGCCAGTCGCCGCGAGCCGCATGGGATGAACGATCGCGCCGACTTTGACTCCGAGCTTTGCCGCAGTGTTTTTTAGTGCGGCCTCAATCTCGGCAGCATCGAACTTCTGCAGTGAACTCAAAGCTTCGCGAACGGCTCTTAATCGGGGCTTGTTCTCAGGCGTGAAGTGCTTCCCTAAGCCTTGCGGATTGTAATTGAAATCATCAGTGAAGTAGAATCCGCAATAAGCCGGCAGCTCGTCGAAGGTGTTGATCTTTCCTTTGCACGTTTGCAGCGCGGCATGCACGTATTGCTCGGGAAAATTGTCGAGCTTAATCCCGCTCGATTTCAGCCTCACCACGGCTAACCGGTAAAACTCGTCATCGCCGAGCTCGCGCGCATATTCGCCGTTCAGCCAGTGCAATTTGTCGGAATCGAATATCGCCGAGCTGCGGCCGATGTTCTTCAAATCGAAAATCCGAATGATCTCGCCGATGGCCAACTTCTCACGGTTGTCCTTCGGCGACCAGCCGAGCAGACAGAGATAATTGCGAACGGATTCCGGGAGATAACCGCGCCGGATGTAATACTCGACCCGCGCGCCTTCATCGCGTTTACTCATTTTTGTCCCGTCACGATTCAGGATAAGCGGGATGTGCGCATAATGCGGCGGCGTTGCACCGAGCGCACGAATAATCTCGATATGCTTGGGTGTGTTCGAGAGATGATCTTCGCCGCGAATCACGTGGGAAATTTTCATTTCCAAATCGTCGATCACATTCACGAAATGAAAAATCCATGAGCCATCCGGGCGCCGGATAGTCATGTCGGGGTGGGTGGCCGGATTGCTCAGGTCGAAATCGATCCTGCCGCACACGATGTCGTCCACAATCACGTGCTCACGCGGCGAGCGGAACCGGAGCGCGCCCTGATCTTCGAAGATGTGGCCGGCATCCTGGAGTTTTTTCAGGTAACGCTCGTAAAGTTCTGTGCGTTCGCTTTGCAAGTACGGTCCGAAGTCGCCACCGAGGTGCGGGCCTTCATCCCAATTCAGGCCGAGCCATTTCAATCCTTCGTAGATGGCGGCCGTCGCTTCCTCGGTGTTGCGCTTCATATCGGTGTCTTCGATGCGCAGCACGAATTTCCCGCCGTGATGCCGCGCAAACAGCCAGTTGAAAAGCGCTGTGCGCGCCCCGCCGATGTGCAGATAACCGGTAGGCGAGGGCGCGAAACGAACGCGGACGTCAGAGCTCATTCAATTGTCATCCTGAGCGAAAGCGAAGGATCTCGCAAATCCCGGACATCGTGAGGTCCCTCGCTTCGCTCGGGATGACCAGCATGCTTCCCACAGATTACACAGATTTTCACAGATGTTGTAGCGCCGGCTGTGTCAGCCGCCGGGCGCTCGCCGCGGCGAGCGCCCCCCAATTCATTCGATAAAAATTTTGCCCGCGCGGCGGCGCGCGTGACGATCTTGCGGAAGGTTCACCTTCGCGACGCGGGCGTCCCGGTCGGTGAGCGAACGCACACGCTCGATTACATTGAATCCAACATCAGAGATGTTTTGCGAACGCAGCCATTTCAAAATCGCTCGCCGCTGGAGTGTGATTGGCAATGCGCGAATCTTTGGCACGGACAGATCAGCATCTGTCGAATCCGGTAGCTCGTTCTCTATCCATTTCTCTTCCTCCGCGGCAATCATCGCTGTTCGCCAAATATTCTGGCGGATGTTCCGGTCAAGGGTTTTCTCCAGATATGGAAGAATCCGATGCCGGATACGGTTGCGAAGGGGATTGATATTCTTGTTAGTGGCGTCCTCGCGAAATTTGATTTGGTAGTCGCGCACGTAATCGTCGATTTCTTTTCGCCAGACCTGAAGCAACGGTCGCACGATCGTTAGCTCAACGTCTTTGATTCGCCGTGTGGAAACCTCTCGCATCGCGGCGAGACCAGTGCCGCCGGCGCCACGAACCAGATTGAGCAGGAACGTCTCGACGAGATCATCCGCGTGGTGGGCTAAAAAAATCGTGTGGCAACGGTGGCGCTTCGCAAGCTTCGCGAAAAACGAATAGCGCGCCTCACGCGCCGCAGTTTCAATCGACATCTTTTGTTTTTTCGCGAGCGCGCGAACGTCTTCCGAGCCGATCTCAAAGTCGGTCTGGTATTTCGCCGCGAGTTTGCCGACAAACTGCGCGTCGGTATCGCTCGATCGTCCTCGCAATTCATGATTCAGGTGGCAAACGATTAGTCGTTCGTAATCGAGACTAATTAGCCAGTGCAGCAGCGCTACGGAATCGCGCCCGCCGGAAACACCAATGAGGTAGCGATGGTGTCTCGGAAATTTCCGCAACGTATCGGATTCAAACCGAATGGAGCGATGCCTCATCATATAACAGGAGGCCATTATGCGATAGGCACGTCAAGCGTTGCTGAGGTAACTGCGTCGGTTTCACCTCGATGGCGGTCTAGGCAGGTCTAGTTTCCGGACGGTGCCGTTTGCCTATAACGAGACCAAAGGCAGCGTTTTGTCGGCTTTGCGGACAATGATGATTGATCCGCGCTCAACTTGGCTCGGCCTGCGGCCATCGAGCGTTAGATGTTGGGGCCTATTGGCTAGCACCTTGAAATTTGTCATTTTTTCTGAAACTTCGCCCCGAAAAATCCGAAGTATATGGTGTTCAGCCTTGACATTGTTAGGTCATTTTTCGTAAACAGAAGGCTCCCCTACATGAAAAAATGTGGGTTATGAAAATCATAACAAGAAAATGAAAGGAAAAATTATGAAAGAGAAAATCAGTATCGATAGAGGGATGATAAAGGGAATTGCAGTAGTGATTCTCGGACTTGGACTGGTCTTCGGGTTCGGGCCCGCCGCTCGCACGGCGACGCCATTGCTCCAGCCAGAAACAAGCTCCGGATTCCAATTCGTCGCAGACGCCTATGGCACCTACGCGAACGTCGGAAACGTGATCATCGCAGGCAAGACCGCGGTTTCTGGACTGGGAGCATGCGGGATCACCGAGCCACCGGTGCACGGCGAGAACACGGTCCTGAGCGTAGACGCCAGCCCAGTGCTTACGACCGGCATCATTAACACTACAGTCGACGGTACCGAGCCGGTAGCCGGCACACTGCAGTCCATGGCCACCGCCGACGTCCACGACGCCAGTCTGCTGATCACAGTGCTGGGTGGGGTTATCACCGCGGATGAGGTCAAGGCCGTGAGTACAACGACACATGATAGCAGCGGCTTCCACACTAGCGCGGACGGCTCGGCCTTCGTCAACCTGGTGGTGGCAGGCGTTCCAATCACGGTGCTTCCTCCGCCTAACACGGACATCACCCTCCCCGGGTTCGGCCACGTGGTGCTTAACGAGCAGATCACGAGGATCAGGCCGACGTCTGCGTCTTTCACCGTGAACATGATCCATGTGTTCATCACGGAGGCGAACATCCTAAACCTCCCGATCGGGACGCAAATCATTGTGTCTCACGCCTTCAGCGGCTTGACCTCTGGGGTCCAGGGGACTTTAGACGGAGTGGCGTACGGGACGAAAGCTACCGTGGCAGGCGTGGTCACGTCGGGTCCAAGCGCTAAGGTGACGATGGGGTGCTTGGGGACTAATGGCAACCTCAAGACCAACTCAGTTGCTCAGGTTCTGCTTCCTCCTTTGTTCTCGGTCGGGGAAGTGGTGGACACTGCGCTGGGGACGGTGGATGGCACGTCGGCCTCGGGTGAGCTGACATCAACAGTCCAAGCCGTTGATGTTGCCACGAGCTTGGTGACGGCTAGCTTGGTGAAGGCCGATGCGCACGCTTCAAAGACCGGTGGAACCCTGACCTTCAGCGACGACGGTACGATGTTCGTCGACCTCCACGTCGCCGGGTTCCCGGACATTGGCGATGACGTGCCACCGAACACGAGGCTTCGGATACTCGGGCTGGGAACCCTCTGGCTCCACCGAGTTATCCAGAGGTCGAACAGCATAGAGGTCCGGATGATCGAGCTCATCGTGACAGAGGCGAATGGGTTCGGGCTCCAGATCGGCACCGACATTCAGGTTGCCGTGGCGGAGGCATCTGTTCACTAGGCCTATTGCCTGTCTCCGCCGATGATGCGGAGCATGCGAACGGGAAGGGCCCCATCACGGGGCCCTTCCGATGATCTGGGAGTCAGTCGGACGCTAGCAGCCGGCCCATGCGGCGCCGGACCAGTATCATGACACCCTTGTGCGTCTCCGTGGCCCGGCCGACCGGTGGTTAAGCGGAAGTCCAGCAGTATGCATTGGGGCTCCGCTTGGCAGCAAAATTTGTTTTTTGCTTGAATCCAATTCACGGCGCCGCGGCATCCAACCTTCAGAACCAATCATGAACAACCAACAAGCAACAGACAAGGCGGGAAGTCCGTGGCGTCTTAAAATTATGAAAAACGACCAAACATTATACGGCATCCTGGCTGGCTCGGAAGAGAAAGGCCGGGGCGCAATGGAAACAGCGGTTTATGTCACGTGCATATTGAGCGTGGTTGCCGCGATCTTCCAGTTCGTAGAGCAACCGACGCCAGATCCGTTCGCTGGGTTCTATCCGGCAGCGCAACCCGTTCCGGTTGTTTCACACACCGTGCAACCAGTGTCGGAGACGAAATCCTGAACGCCGTGGCGAGAGGCGTCGAATAACACAGAGCGTGTCCCGCTGCGCCGAGTGCCGGAGCTTCGGCGTAGCAGGGCGTCCCTTATCGCGATTCGCAACGAGCGTTTTCAAACACTCAGAGCGTCAGGTCCTCCTTAAGAAATAGCTGCAGATGGGGGATTTGACAATGAATGAACGTTCATTCATCTTCCCAGTCTATGTCCCAGGCCCAAACAGATTCCGTTCCCGATCGGCGTTCCCAGATTTTGGATGCAGCTCTTATTTGCTTCGCCAAGCGCGGTTTTCACCAAACCAGCATGCACGACATCAGCGCTGAGGCCGGCATCAGCGTCGGATTAATCTATCGCTATTTCGAAAATAAGGAGGCCGTCATTTCCGCAATGGCGGACCGCCACAAGAAGGAAATAGGTGAAGTACTTGAACGCGCACGGCAGGCGCCGACGCTGCTCGAGTCGCTCGAAATTTTGTTCACCGCGCATTGCTGTGAGAACGAGCCGCGACTTGTTTCAGCGTTCGTTGTCGATCTTTATGCGGAAGCGTCACGGAACGCGCATGTGGCCAATCTCGTGCGCGGCGTTCTACAAACGGCGATGGATGGCGTTACCGAACTGATCTCGCGCGCGCCTGAATCGCAAAATACGACGCATGGTCTAACTCCAATCGAATTGGCAGAACTAATTTTCGCTGTTGCGCGTGGAATGCTCATGTTCGACGTGTTGCGTCCCGCGCAGACGACTGCTGCTGAACGGCGCGAGCGGCAATTGGAAGTGACGCGCAGACTCTGGCGCTTGCTGTTCAAACCTGAGGCAGAACTTGCTTATGCATGACGTAGCAAGACCTGTTTCAAGTCGCACGATGCAGTCCACGCCAAAGCGGCGACGCAAGGGTATTGGTATTGCGATAGGTCTGCTGATGGCGATATGCGTTTTTGTTTTTGGCATCAAGGCGCTTCAGATCGTGAAAATGGTCAAGACGCCGCAGGTCATGCCAGCGACGACGGTCACCAGTGCATCGGTGAAAGAGGAAGATTGGGCGCCGCGGCTGACAGCAGTGGGATCGGTTAGCGCCGTGGAAGGCGCCGTTGTTTCTGCAGAGCTCGCTGGCACCGTGAGCAAAATCAATTTCGAAAACGGCGCGGAGGCGAAAAAGGGCGACGTGCTCATGAAACTCGATACATCGCAAGAGGAAGCACTTTTACGATCTGCGGAAGCTGAAGCGCAGCTGGCGCGCACGGACCTCGAACGGGCCCGCGATCTTGCCATGAAGAACGTCGTTTCAAGCGCCGAGCTTGACTCCGCCCAATCAAAATTCCGGCGACTGAACGCAGTTGTCGATCAGATGCGTTCGAACACCGCGAAGAAGACGATTGTCGCACCGTTCGACGGCCAGCTCGGGATTCGCCAGGTGAACGTCGGCCAGACGATCAACGCCGGTCAGCAAGTGGTCGCGCTCACGGCGCTTGATCCTATGTATGTCGATTTTGCGTTACCTGAACAATATCTCTCGAAACTCGGGAAAGATTTGGACGTGACGGTGCGCGCCGACGCGTTCCCTGGCCGCGAGTTCAAAGGCAAATTGACTGCGATCAATTCCATGGTGGATCCGGTCACGCGCAACGTATCGTTGCAGGCGACGTTGGAAAATCCTGACCACGCGCTGCATCCCGGCATGTTCGCGAAAGTGGAGGTCGCCTTGCCTGAAACAAAGAAGACGATTGTGATTCCCGGCTCAGCGGTCTCTTATGCGCCCTATGGCGATTCGGTTTTCGTGATTGAGAAACAGAAAGACTCGAAGACTGGACAGGAATCGCTGGTGCTTCGCCAGCAATTGGTGCGGATCGGCGATTCGCGCGGCGACTTCGTCGCAGTCACGCAAGGACTGAAACCCGGCCAAACGGTCGTAAGCACAGGCGTTTTCAAACTGCGCAACGGAATGCCCGTGACCGTGAATAACGATCTCGCGCCGAAACCAGAACTGAATCCGAAACCGGCAGACACTTAAACGGAAAATCCGAAGCACAAATATCGAATTCCGAATTTGTAGATGAAATCGTTCACGGATCTCTTCATCAAGCGGCCGGTGCTGGCGATGGTAGTCAGCTTTGTGATCCTTATTGCCGGATCCAAAGCCATTTTGCCGATTCTTTTTCCGAAACTCGTGGGCTTGGGCGGTCTAAATGTGCGGCAATATCCGCGGAGCGATATCGCTTCAATTACGGTTTCTACTGTTTACATCGGCGCGGATGCGGAGCTCGTGCGCGGATTCATCACAACGCCGCTCGAGCGCGCGATCGCGGCGGCTGATGGAATCGACTACATCCAGTCAGAAAGCAAACAGGGGCAATCACTGATTACAGCGCGTCTGAAATTGAACTACGACGCCAACAAGGCGTTGTCTGATATCAGCTCGCGGGTGGACGCAATCCGACGCGATTTGCCGCCGGAAGCTGAGATTCCGGTGATCAGTATTGAATCGGCAGACTCGCGATTCGCCTCTGCCTATTTGAGTTTTACGTCAGACATCCTCCAGCCGAACGAAGTCACAGATTATCTTGTGCGACTCGTGCAGCCTCGCCTTACGGCTGTTGGCGGCGTGCAGAAGGCAGATATTCTGGGCGGCCGTTACTTCGCGATGCGAATCTGGATGAAACCGGATCGCATGGCTGCCCTAAACATCTCGCCGTCTCAAGTCCGCAGCGCATTGTCGAGAAATAACTATCTCTCGGCGGTCGGGAGCACGAAAGGTTCGCTTCTTCAGGTAAATCTGACGGCGAACACGGACTTGCATACTGCGGATGATTTCAAAAAACTCGTGGTGCGTCAGGATAAGGGAACTCTCGTTAGGCTGGGCGACGTTGCGGACGTCGTTCTCGGTGCGGAAGACTACAACGCCGAAGTGCGTTTTTCCGGGCAAAAAGCGGTGTTTATGGGGATTTGGGTTTTGCCGAATGCGAACTCGGTTGATGTGATCAAGCGAGTCCGCGCGGAAATGGAGCAGATCAAGCGTGAGTTGCCCACGGGCATGACTGGCGACATCGCCTACGATTCGACTGCCTACATCAACGACGCCATCCACGAAGTCGTAAAGACGCTAATCGACACGCTGCTCATCGTGATGGTGGTAATCTTCCTGTTCCTCGGTTCGTTCCGGTCCGTGATTGTGCCGGTGGTAGCGATCCCGATTTCGCTCATCGGCGCAATGTTTCTCATGCAGGTGTTTGGGTTCTCCCTGAACCTGCTGACGCTGCTGGCAATTGTGCTTTCGGTCGGGTTGGTGGTGGATGACGCGATTGTCGTTGTCGAAAATGTTGAGCGTCACATGCGTGAAGGCATGTCCCGCATGAACGCGGCGCTCAAAGGTGCGCGTGAACTGGTTGGACCAATCATCGCGATGACCCTTACGCTCGCCACAGTTTACACGCCCATCGCGCTTCAGGGTGGCCTGACCGGCGCGCTCTTTCGGGAGTTCGCTTTGACCCTCGCAGGCGCGGTGTTCATTTCGGGCGTCGTCGCGCTCACACTTTCGCCGATGATGTCGGCGCGTCTGCTGCGGTCCGAGCACGTCGATCACGGATTTAGCGGGTGGGTCAATCGCACTTTCGATCGGTTCCGCGAGTGGTATGGCAGTCATCTTGATCGGACGCTTAACGCGCGTCCCGCCGTGTATCTGGTTTGGGCGGGAATATCGGCAATTGCTTTGTTCATGTTCGTCATGATTCCGAGCTTCGCCTCCAAGGAATTAGCGCCGACCGAAGATCAGGGTGTGATCTTCGGAATTGTCACCGCTCCAGCTAACGCGACCATCGACGACACAATTCGGTACGCTGATGCAGCTGAGAAAGTATTCCTTGGTGTTCCCGATACGCGTTTCACGTTTCAAATCACGTTTCCAGATAACGGTTTTGGCGGAATGGTTTTGAAGCCATGGGGCGTACGCAAAACACCCACCGCAGATTATCTTCCGGTGGTTCAGCACAAGCTTGGCGCGATCCCCGGGATCCAAATGTTTCCGGTGATGCCGTCTGCGCTCCCCGGCAGCGATAGTTTCCCGGTGAGTTTCGTAATCGCTTCCACTGCCGATCCAGAGCGAATTCTCGAGTTTGCGCAACAGCTATACGGGAAAGCAATGCAAAGCGGCCTATTCCGATTTGCCGATGTCGACACGAAAATCGACCAGCCCCAGGCGGAAATTGATTTCGATCACGACAAAGTGGCTGCGCTTGGCCTGGACATGCAGCAAGTCGGCGCCGATCTCACCGCAGCCATCGGCGGAAATTACGTTAACCGATTCAACATCGCCGGCCGCAGTTACAAGGTCATTCCGCAGATTAAGCGCGTTGATCGTCTGAATCCGCAGCAGTTGGAAAACATTTATGTCACCGGGCCTAACAACAAGCTCATCCCGCTGAGCACCGTGGCCAGCATCAAGCACAAGACCGTAGCGCGTTCGCTCAATCGGATGCAGCAACTCAACGCGGTCACCATCAGCGGCGTCCCGAAGCGTTCGATTGATGCGGCTCTAAAATTTCTCGAGGAGGAAGCGCGCAAGATGCTGCCCAAAGGCTACGTGATCGATTACACCGGTGAGTCCCGGCAGTTGCGCACAGAGGGCGACAAGTTTGTTCCTGTATTTGTGCTGGCGATTGTTTTGATCTTTTTGGTGTTGGCCGCGCAGTTCAATAGTTTTCGCGATCCGTTTATCGTTCTTTTGGGGTCAGTGCCGCTGGCGCTTTTCGGCGCGGTCATCTTCATGTTTTTGAAGATGCCGTTTGGCAGTTTTTTCACCAACGGTTGGACCACATCGCTGAATATTTACTCGCAGGTTGGTCTGGTGACGCTCGTCGGCCTGGTCTCGCGAAATGGGATTCTGATTGTGCAGTTCGCAAACGAAATGCAACGCAAAGGCCTGGATAAATTGACCGCGGTAGCGCAAGCGGCTCGCATTCGGTTGCGCCCAATCATGATGACCAGCGCTGCGACCGTTGCCGGTCACTTCCCGCTTACGCTGGTGACTGGCGCCGGTGCGGCCGCGCGAAATTCCATCGGTCTCGTTCTCGTCGGCGGCATGACAATCGGGACCATCTTCACACTGTTTATCGTTCCATCGCTCTACATGCTCATCGCCAAAGAGCATCACGAAAAATCTTTGATGGATGTGGGCTGGGAAGGTGCACCCGAAGAGGCCGATCTCACGCCCGAAATGGCGCCTGCGCTCGCACCGGATGGCAACGGCAACGGCTGGAAAAAGGGATGAACAGGCTCGCGACGGGAGGAGTCCGTCCGACGCCGGACAGGAAAGGGAAGCGAGCGCAACGGTTGAACTGAGTGCGCTCTGATTGAGGGTGGCTCTTTATACAAGTCGCCCCGCGTGTACTAAACACGCGGGGCACTGTTCGAGACGTTTCAGCCCTTAGGCGGCTCGCTGTTGGCGAGAGGGTTGTGGTACCGCGCCAAACTCAAGAACATCCTCGGAGATCTTAGTGATCGCCCAGGGTTCCGGAGTGGTCTGCATGATCACATTGGCTTCAACGATCTTGCGACCGACTGGCCGCAATGATTTAATCGAGAAACCTTCCGCTGCCGTCACAATGTAGCCTTGGCCACCTTGCTGGCAAAAGAATGTGCCGCTCTCTCCACGCAACGCCTCTGCCAAGTCAGGATGTTGAACTGTCGCATTTAACGGTAGTTTCGTTTGCATACGTGCAAGCTCGCGCAATACTGGATGATCGCCAGGTAACTTAGGTTGCCTTTTTAATCGCCTGATTATCGAACTTGGCGGGAGAGCGCAGCCTCAAGCTGGCGCAAAAGGACGGCAATTGCGCAAGGTTCGGCGCGAGGGTTGGGCGAATGAAGCGAATCTCCGAGGGTGGCATGGAGCGCGAGTCGGTGATCGACCCGGCCATAGAAAAGCCTTTACTTAGCCTGCACGCGGCCATGAACGTTGGCTCGTTTTGGAGAGCCATTCAGCAGTTGCTCTCCGTAGCGATGCCAAATCGCTTGATAGGTCTTATGCTTCAGCCCAATCCAATTTTGCCAATGATCGCGAGATGGACAGCGCCCATGCGTGATGGGTTTTTCACCGCGGAGCCGCTCAAGAGTTATATCGCCCGGCAACCGCGTGACCGGTTTGTGCGGATTAGCGACCTCTTTTCAGATCGCAGCAGCCTGGTGAAATCGGCCTTCTATCGCCGTTACATGGCGCCTCAAAAATGCGCGCACGGCGTCGGCCTCCTTTTTTGGAAAGACCAGAGGCTCATTTGCGTGATTGCAATTATGCGCACTGCGGTGCAGGGCGATCTGTTACCGGCGGAGATGAAGTTGCTCGAGCATCTTTACCCGCAGTTTCTCACCGCCCTTTGCCGGCTCAGGTTGCTTGAGCGCGAACACTCCCTGCGGATGGAGCTTGAAGAATTCCTGAGCCGCCTGCCATTGCCGACTATCCTATTGCGATGGAATTTAAAGCCGATTTATCAAAACCGCGCCGCGCGCGACTTCTGCGTAGTGTGGGAAAAAGGACCCGATGAGGCGAAACTGACGAAAGCGACCTCACCGATTCCGTCCGAGATTTTGGATCGATGCCGTCTGCTCAAACAACAATGGGCGGACGCGCAGCGCCCCATTGCGCCGCAAACAGGCTTCAAAGAAGAACGCGTGCGTCATCCCCGATCGCCGCAGTTGCGGGCGACACTCCATCTGAAACAACTCAGTTCAGCTGGCGTGGCGCGGCCGCATTTCCTTATCGAGTGCGAAGATTTACGCTCTTCCGCCGCTGTGCGTACCGGGCCAGCAAGCGTTCGTTTGCCACACCTTGCCCGACTCACCAGGCGCGAACAGGAAGTTGCACGTCTTGTCTGCGAAGGACGGAGTAACCAGGAGATCGCCGATGACGCCTGCTTGAGTTTACCGATGGTGAAAAAGCATCTCCATGCGATTTTTCGCAAGCTCGAAGTGAACAGCCGCAGTCGGCTCATCGCGCTGATGCGATGAATCGTCAGTAACGCCCGCGAACGAGATACAATCCTTCGGCGGGCGCGGCGAAACGAGCAGAGGCGACTTTGCCCGAGTGCAGTCGCGAAGTAATTTCTTCGATGCGCATTTTGCCGAGCGCACATTTCACCAGCGCGCCGACCATTAGACGGACCATTTTGTAGAGGAAGCCGTCGCCGTCGAACTCGATCGTGACGCATGGACCGCTGTGCCGGACGCGCACGGAATTGATTGTGCGGATCGTGCTCGGTTCGGGCTTCCCGCGATTCGCTGCGAAAGTCGCGAAGTCATGAGTGCCGATGAAATGTTTTGCTGCTGATTTCAAAATCTCCAAATCGAGCGGCCGCGCGATGTGCCAGGCGCGGCGGTACTCGAAAGGAGGCAAAATGGGCGCGGTCCAGATTCTGTAGCGATAAATTTTTCCTTTTGCCGAAAGACGCGCGTGAAAATCGTTCGATACATATCGACAGCGAAGCACGCGTATGGCAGGAGACAGTAAGGCATTGAGCGCATCGACCCAACGGTCCGCCGGCAAGAATTTGTTCGCGAGATCAACGTGCGCGCATTGTGCGAGCGCATGAACGCCGGCGTCCGTTCGTCCGGCGCCGTGGACGCGCACAGTTTCGCCGGTGACGCGCTCAAACGCGCGCTCGAGATGATCCTGCACAGTGTTTCCGTGCGATTGGCTCTGCCAGCCGGCGAACGGCGCGCCGTCGTAAGCGACGATTAATTTCAGTCTGCGCGACATGCTGATTTGAGTGATTGGTGATTAGCGGCCACTAATCGGCTGCAGAATTACTGATCACAGATCACAGATCTCGGATCACCAATCACAATCCGCCTGCCGCCTTGTCCTGCGCCCGGCGGTCGAGATAGCTTTGCAAAATCATTTGCGCCGCGACCTGGTCAACGTAGCTGCGGGTGTGCCGAGTTTTCTTGCCGGCGTCACGCAATGCACGGTGGGCTGCGACGGTCGTGAGTCGCTCGTCCCATGTGACGACGGGGCAGGGGAGAATCGCCCGTAACTTTTCCACGAACTCGAGCACCTCCGTAGCAGCAGCTCCGATCTGCCCATTCATCTGACGCGGGATGCCCGCCACGACGTGGTCGACTTTTTTCGCGCGAACAATTTCCGCGACTCGGGATGCCGATTGTTCATTTGCTGGAATCGTCTCCAGCGGATGCCCAAGCAATTGTAACTCATCAGAGATCGCCACTCCGATGCGTGCGCGCCCAAAATCGAGACCTAAGATCGGATTCATATGGAAGTCATTCCGAGCGGAGTCGAGGAATCCTGCGGCGAAACCCAGACGTTAGATTGCGGGATCCTTCGACTTCGCTCAGGATGACAGTCGTTCCGTGTTATTGCAATTCCGGCGGAAGTTCGCCGATTAAGTCTTTGATCCGTTCCGCTTCGTGCCGGTGGCAAACCAACAGGGCATCTGGTGTGCGAACCACGATCAGATCATGCACTCCAAGCAGCGCGATTGTTGTTTCATTTTCCTCGAAGACGATGTTGTTGCTGGAATCCACCGCTGTGATGGCGCGGTTCGCGGCGTTTCCTTCTTTGTCTTTTTCAAAATAAGTCGCCACGGCTCGCCAGCTTCCGATGTCGTCCCAGCTGAAGCCGGCCTCCACGACCAGAACGCGGTCCGCTTTTTCCATGATCGCGTAATCGAATGAAATGCGCGGCAGTTTGCCGAACCGCTCGCGCAACGCTTGCTCGAAGTTTCCCGGCGCCCGCAGTTGCGAAATAAAATCCGCCAGCTCCGGCGCGTGACGATTGAATTCGCGCAGCATGGTGGGCACCGACCAGACGAACATCCCGGCGTTCCAACGAAAATTTCCCTTCCGCAAAAATGATTCCGCCAGATCAGGATTTGGTTTTTCACGAAAACGAACGACACGATGTATCGCTTCGTTGTTCGGGCGTTTTCGCAAATTAACTGGTTTGCCGTGCTCGATGTAACCGAATCCGGGACACGCCCAACTTGGTTTGATGCCAATGGTGACAAGCTCGCTTGTCTCCTCGGCCGCGTCAGCAGCGAGGGTCAGTGTTTCCTGAAACGCCGCCCGATCTGCAATGACGTGATCAGCGGGAAGCACCGCCATGATCGCGGCATGATCGCGCAACGCTACCCAGCCGGTCCCGAGCGCGATCGCCGCGGCCGTGTCGCGCTTGGCCGGCTCGGCTACGATATTCTCTTTGGGGAAATTGCCGAGCAGTTTGCGAACTGTGATTTCCTGTTCTGTGTTCGTTAGGATCAGAATCCGCTCGCGCGGAATCAATCCGTCGAGCCGGGCCAAAGTTTCTTCCAACAGGGTTTTGTTCGAAACGAGGCGTAGCAGTTGTTTCGGGCGCGCCCGCCTGCTCAACGGCCAAAACCGTTCACCACTGCCGCCGGCGAGAATGAGCGCGTACATCTGATCAGGCATGTCGGTGCAAGGAGGATCGCGTCGCGAAAATTGCCGTTTATTTTTCCAAAACGCGACGTATATGGTAGGCGATGTCTTCCCTTATATCCATTTCAAAAAGTTCTGAGGAACTCCCGGTCGCGCCGTTACTCATCCTGACTCGGACGGCAATTGGACTCGGTTTGGGAATCTTGATAGCGGACAAAATCAGGCCTCCGGTACGCCAGGCAGCGGCCGTCACATTGCTGGCAATCGGCGCGTTGGCGGCAGCGCCGTGGCTGGTGAAAATTACAATCGGTCAGATCAATCGCCCCGAGTCCGAATGGGGCAGCCGCGCCCGTTTGCGCTCCATTCGCGGCGATTCCGGTTACAGCTCGGATAACGACATCTACTAGTTCCTGCCAGCGACGGGTAGGTGAGATACTTCTAAAGAAACGCTTCAGCAATTGAATCGGCGAGCGTTTTGCCTCTGCGGGTCAGCACGAAATTGCCATGCGATTTCCGAAGCAACTCGTGCGCAATAAGCTCATCCGTTTCTGGCGCGAAAGATTTTAACTCCGAAGCAGGAATTCCTTCGCGCGTCCGCAGCGCGAGCGCGATCCGCTCCGTGCATTTCATTTCGTACGTGAGCTCTTCGCTTGATTCCCGCGGAGACTTACCCGAAAGGACGCGATCGATGTAGGCGCGATAATCACAGATATTTTGCCAACGCTGCATGGCAATGGTCGAAACCGCGCTCGGACCGATTCCGAGATAATCTTTGCCAAACCAATAGGCTCGGTTGTGAACTGATTCGAAACCGGGACGCGCGTAATTCGAGATTTCATAATGCTCGTAGCCCGCCTGTTCGAGGGTCGCCATTGTCATTTCGAAAAACTCGGCGTCTGTGTCTTCATCCTGCCGAAATTCGCCCTGCGCTTGGCGCAGATAGAATTCGGTGTCCTCTTCGTATGTCAGGCAGTAGGTGGAGATGTGCGCGGGCTCGAGCACGATTGTTTGCTCCAACGTCTCACGCCATTGATCAGCTGTCTGGCCTGGCAGTCCAAACATGAGATCGAGGTTGATATTAGTGAAACCGGCGTCGCGCAAAATCCGAAATGATTCTGCTGCCTGCCGCGCGTTATGCTCGCGTCCAAGCACTTTCAATAGTTGGTCGTCCCACGATTGCACGCCGAGACTGATCCGGTTCACTCCGAATCTTTTCAGGACGGCTGCCTTGCGCGCGGAAACGCTTCCCGGATTTGCTTCGATGGTCCACTCGATTAGTCGCGAGAGGTCGAGCCTTTCTTGAAAGCCGCGCAGCAACAGTTCCAGCTGCGCAACATTGAGCGCGGTAGGCGTGCCGCCGCCGAAATAGATTGTCGACGGAAGAAGGCGGCGCGCTCGGCGGTCGCGCCCTACCAGTTCGCGCAGAAGCGTCTCACAAAATCGCGAGGTCTGCGACCGATCGAGCAAATCTTTGTAAAACGCGCAATACGGACAGATGCGCGCGCAGAACGGAATGTGAACGTAGATGTGGCGGATTGGCTGCGCTGTAGCGGCAGGCGTGTCGCCTGCGTAGGCCTGTGATCTGGCAGCTGGCACGGCTACCCCTGCAGCCGAGCAGTTGTGATTCGCTCCGTTACTCATAAAATCCGTCTGCTGTTGACTCCCTCATCCTGATGCGAAACGTAGCTCTCGTTTTCTTTTGCGCCATCTGTTCCGGGCTGGCGCAAGCGCAGCAGCCTGCGCCGACGCCATCGGTTGTGTACGCGGTCCACAATGCTGATGCGATCAAGGATTACGAGGCAAATTCCCGCGTCGTGCGCGAAATGGTGAATCGTCTCGTGCTCGCGGTAACCGGGCAGTCTGAACTTATCAGGGCGTGGGCGTCGCTGGTCTCTCCCAGCGACAGAGTTGGAATCAAGATCTGCGCCGCGGGCGGCGAGCTTTTCACAACACACCACGCCATCGTGAACGCGATTGTCGACGGCCTGGCCGCGGCAGGTCATCCCCGCAGTAGCATCATTGTTTGGGACCGCTCCCTTGGCGGGGTAAAGGAGGCAGGCTATCGGCCAGGCAGCGATGGTTACCAGCTAAAATCGATCGCGCCGCGCGACGGGTATGACGCGAAAGCCGTCGTGTCTGCACCTCTGGCGGGAAAATTAGTGTGGGGCGATTTCGAATATGTCGGCGACACAGGAAAAATGCCTCTTCTCGCCGACGCTGAGGCCACCAGCAACGTGAGTCATTTTTCAAAGATCATCTCCAGCGAAGTGGACAAGGTCATCAATGTCCCGGTGATGAGCGTCAGTGAAACCAATGGGATAGCCGGTTCCATTTACAACATGACCATCCCGAACATCGACAACTGGCGCCGGTTTGCGCAGGGCTCCCGGTTCGGCGCGGAAAGTCTCGCAGAGATTTATGCCCACCCGCTCATCGCGAAAAAGGTCGTATTTAATTTGATGGACGGCCTCATCGCGCAATATGCGGGCGGTCCGCAGCCGCAGCCGAATTACGCGGTGCACCATTCGACGCTGTATGCAAGCAGGGACCCGGTAGCGTTGGACGCAATGGCATTGAGACGATTGGAAGAATGGCGGAAGCGCGGAAGTCTCCGTCCCGTCGGTTCGGTGGCAGCCTACATCGATTTTGCCAGCCAACTCGGCCTGGGCAACTCGGCTACTAATCGCATCGAGGTAAGGAACATCGCCCGATGAATTCTCCTGCTGGAGTCGGGGTCGCTGACCCCGGCCGTAGATGGCGATGGTTACAGACGGCACTCCTGCGGTCCGTCTCGCGCTCGTTTTATTTGTCGATCCGATTCTTGCCGGGGCAATTACGCGAACCGATTGCGCTGGCTTATCTGCTTGCGCGAACAACCGACACAGTTGCTGACACAGCACAAATCTCCACGAGCGTGCGAATGGAGACGCTAAAGTTGTTTTCCGACGCGATTCAAGGCGCAGCGTCGCGTGAGGTCGTCGCGGAGCTTATTGCCGGCTTTATTTCGTTTCAGGAAAAGGTGAGCGAACGACAGCTGCTGGAATCGTTACCCGATTGCCTCGGTTGGCTCGAACGAATGGAGCATGCCAATCGCAACGACATTCGCATAGTACTCGAGAAGATTACGCACGGCCAGATGCTCGATCTCGAGCGCTTCGGTGATCCGAAGGAAGTTCGCGCGCTTGGCGCCGCTGCCGATCTTGATGAATACACATATCTCGTTGCCGGTTGTGTCGGGGAATTTTGGACGCGACTCTGCTTCCGGCACGTGCCGAACTTTGCGAGTCGAACCGAGGATGAGATGCTGGCTCTCGGCAAAGATTACGGCATGGCGCTTCAACTCATCAACGTGCTGCGCGACGCCGGCTCCGATCTCCGAATGGGCAGGTGTTATTTTCCCGAATACGAATTAACCGCAGCGCATTTGACTCCATCACAGATTTTCTCCGAACCGGAGTGCTTCCAGCCCATATATCGAACATGGCATGAGAAAGCAAAGCGCGGACTTCAGTCTGGAATGGAATACTCGCGCGCGATCAAAAATCGCAGGGTCCGCGCTGCGACGGTTTTGCCGGCACTAATCGGCGCGCGCACGCTCGCGCTTTTGGATGACGCCGGCCCCGCGGCCTTGCAGCAAATGGTGAAAGTCCCGCGCGGCGAAGTACAGGCGATGATATTATCGTTGGCGTTCACGTTTGCGTCGCGCAAGCAGATCGACGCGATTTTCCAACGCGCAAAACTGTAGCGGCGGTCTGGAACCGCCGATTGCGTTTTTTCCGCACTCACAGAGGGCCGCTACAGAAAATAGTTTCTTTGCCGCTCGGTGATGGGTTGCTCAAGGCGCTCGAGCACCTGGAGCATGTCTTCCCAGACTTTGCGTTTTTCCGAAGGCGCTTGGTTTCGGAGCAAGTACGCAGGATGATACGTGATCATCAGAGGGATGCCGTTATAGGTGTGCCAGCGGCCGCGCAGTTCGCGCATCGTGCCGCGCATTCCAAGGAGCCCCTCGACAGCGACCGCGCCGAGCGCGACCAGCACCCTTGGCTGAATAATGTCAATTTGTTCCACGAGATAGGGGCGGCAGGTCTGCATTTCAGTCGGGGTAGGCGGCCTGTTCCCAAAACTGCCCGGTAGTGTGTCGGGCCGGCATTTGAGGATGTTCGCGATGTAAACGTCTTCGCGCGCGAAATTCATCGCCTTAATAATTCTCGTCAGCAATTGTCCGGCGCGTCCGACGAACGGTTCGCCCTGCTGGTCTTCATCAACGCCGGGCGCTTCACCGATGAACATCAAATCGGCGTTCGGATTTCCTACTCCGAATACTGTTTGCGTGCGGGAGCAGGCGAGATGCTCACATTTCGTGCAAGCGCGAACGCGTTCACGAATCGCGGTGAGCGATTCCGCTTTATTTTGCGATGACTGCAGCCGTCGCTCTGTGAGCGACGGTAACCCTTCCAGGAAAAGGGCTACAGGCTCGCCAGCTTGCAACCGCGCGAGCGCAGCTCTCGATGCGCGCGGCGCGCGATCACTTTTTTCTCGAATCGTTTCCAGCGCTGCGATGACGAGATCGAAGGCTGGCTGCATCATGTGCGGCCATCATGCAAAATCCGGCACATGACTGCAAATCATTTTCAAAAACAAGGAGCATTCTGCCGCGAATTTGGTCGCGGACGATGATCCTAAAACACGCGCCGGTTTTGCCAACCGGCCGCTTGATCCAGCAGTTCCTTTTCTGCTTCGAGCGAGGCCAAGATGTCCATCTGCGCACCGCCTTCCGCCGTTGCTGCGATCGGCTCCTTGGACGTCGGCCATTGATAAAAGTAGCCCGCGGCAATTTTAACCGGTGTCTGTCCGTCGGCAGATGCGTTCACGTCGCCTCGCCCGCACGTTGCTCTGGTGCTCGTGCCATCAGTCCAAACGCTGAACAGACAATCGGAATCGGGCGTGAGCGTTGTTTGGCTCGTCGCAACAGTGAGATGTGATCCGCTTGTATCGCTTCGGCTGAACAAGATGCTTATCCTTCCACGGTTCAATCGTATCCGCGCGCTGCGATCGACCATGCCTCCGGCGGTCTCATTGCCGTCCTTCGTTAGTTTTAGCTCGTCGATTTTGATTTCGGAATTTCCGGATAATTGGACGAACGCGCCTGGAACCAACGCCAGATTGATTGCGGCGCCGTCTGATGTCCGGACAGTGTCACCCCCGCAAATTTTGCTTTTTGGTGTGACCGGCTGGAACTGATTTCGTTCCGCGTTGCCGAAAACGACGTCGCCTTTTACGAAGAACACTATGGCCGCTGTTGAGCGAGTGATTCCTTTGGAGCATCCAGTTGCAAATAGAAAACAAAGCGCGAACAGGATGCTAAATGAAGCAAAACGCACTGGAAATGTTCGCGAGCGGCAGCGCGTAAGGGAGTTAAAAAACAGGATCTACCTAGCTTCCGAGGTAAATTCCCGCTATTGAGTTCCAAAGAATGACCACCAACGGTCTTGAACGATCAGTAACGCCGCTATGGGGCACCATCACCGTGAAGTTGCCAGAACGCGCCGGGCGTCAGCGAAACTCCTGCCGGGTGGAGATAAACCAGACCTGAATCCCACATCGCAATGTACAGATGTTCCGCTCCCGGCTGAATGTTCACTGTTGTCGAAGTCGGCTCGGTATAGCCGACGCCTGGGACCTTGCGCACGGTCAACACGTGCGGCCCAGCTGATAGCCAGGTGCCGTAGCTGTGACCCTGGGCGATGTTCGCCACAGGCCTGCCATCGATCTGAAGATTGAAGGCAAGATTCCATCCGAAGTTCGGCACCCTATCCACAATCAGCCGACCAGGCGGAATGTGACGAGACCGGAGGTAACCAGGACCCCCTTGCGCAACAGTGCTGATGCAAACTGCGCACGCAAAACCAAAAATCAGAAGAACGTTTCTCGCGAAGCTGTGTTTCGATTTCATGGCAGAGATCATACGCATGGATCGGGTTTTTCGCCAGTGCTGACCGAGCAACTTTTCGCAAGTCTTTGAATCGCGCCTGTGCTTGCTATGGCAGCGCATACGGGAGTGGAACCCGTGTACCAGCCTTGAGAGTGGCTTATGTCTTGCCTCGTGTACGTTTCACCGTTGCTAGTTTGTTGCTAAAATTTGACTGCAGTCGCCCGGCCTCACAGGATCGCGCTAGAATCCTACATGGTATCAGCGAACAGTGGATTTACGAACGCGCGCATCTGTATTTCGATGACGGTGTGCTGGTGACATTTAGGAGTGACCATGCGCATTTATGAAATACAGGCACGTCGCGATGAACGCGGCGTCGATCTGATTTCCGACGTGCTCCCCTTTGGCCGACTGTGGTACGCCGGGCCGCAAGCCGTCGCGAATGCAATCGGATACGCGATGCACTATAGCTGACGAACCGATGCTGTAATTCGCGTATACGATGCGGCAGGTAACGTAGCCGAATCGCACGAGCAGGCTGGCGATTTCAGGGAATGGTAGCGCTCGGCAAGTTTACGGATTATTCAGAACTGTTTGCGGTGCGGCCTTGTTCAGCTCTAGTTGTGCGCTCACTTTCTGTAGACCCGCAGTTAGCGCTTCAATTTGCCTTTGCTGCTGTACGGCGTTCGCTTCCAATCTCTGCACTTTGCGTTGCTCTTCCACAAACGCCTTGTGCTCCTTTAGAAATTCATTGAGCAACATCGCGTTGATCGCGCTGTATCGCACACTGTCGATTTGCCCGTTCCTATTACGAATTGCGAGATTAGGATCGACTTGAGCCACCTCCTCAGCGACGAGGCCATACTCAAGACTTTGGCTGTGATCGATTTCCTTCTTGTATCGGAAAGTCACAGGCTTAAGCGCAAACAACAGCTCGCTGGAGTTGTTCATCGGATTAATGTCCTCCTTGTAGCGCCGGGAGGAAGTCGAGTGACCGAGCAAGCCAGTGGTCAAGTCAACGCTAACAAGGTCGGCGTTGACACCACTTACTGTCGTGGTGTTAACATTCCGGATATAGGTGTGATCGCTCTCCCCTGCGACACCAGGCATCCCCGCGCCGATATAGACGTTACCGTTACCCGTTGTTGCTGAGATTCCCGCTTGAAACCCCACGGCGGTGTTGTCGTTGCCAGTACTGACATTGAGCGCCCCGGTGCCGCAAGCCGTGTTGTCGTTGCCTGCCGTATTGGTAAGGAGCGCGGCCGAACCGACGGCCACGTTGGAGCTGCCAGTGTTGTTAAGAAGCGCCTGATCACCCATTGCCGTGTTTTCGAGGCCGCTCACGTTGTTAAAGAGCGCAAAATAACCGACGGCCGTGTTAAATGAGCCCGAATCGTTAAAGGCAAGCGCGTCGGTTCCAACGGCTGTGTTCGGTGTGCCGGTAGTGTTGAGCAAAAGCGCCGCAGCGCCGACTGCGGTATTGGAATCCGCATCGCTGAGGGACAGCGCTCCAGCGCCAATACCGGTGTTGAAGCTGCCGATGCTATCCGAAAAGAGCGCACGCCAACCAAACGCCGTATTTCCAATGCCGGTGGTCAGGGAATTAAGCGCTTGGCACCCTTCGGCTGTCGAGAAAATGGGGCAGCTGGAGCGCTGTGCTTGCGCTGGTGGCGAAAGTGTCAAACAGACAAGTACAAACGTGACCGAAAGTAGAATAGTTGATTTCGTATGCTGATTTAGCGGGTTCATAGATATTTCCTTTCTTCCTCTCGGTAGTTGACCCTACGACTGCTGATCTAAAAGAGGGGAAGAAAACACCGAGAGGAGCGCTTTCTTTACCCTACCCCTGATTCAGATCTTTCTGTCGGCGTCGAGAGTGATGAAATCTCGCCAGCTTGGCAAGAAAAAAATTGTGGTGCAGATGGCTGGGTTAAACAAGCGCTGTCACCTTTTCATCCGCACGGACGATGAAACGCCTTCCGTCACGATGCGCATCCGCCATCCAGATTGTGCGACTTTTCAGAATCCAGGGCTGAAACCCAGCCCCAATTCGATCCGGCTTTGCTGAGGCTGTCACCGATGTTTTTCCAATATTTCAAGCTGCGGATTGTGATGTTTTGTTCTCTCGACAACAAGCATCTTTTCCTCGCATCACGTCGCACTTCCCGCTAAAGGGAATTTTTTGGGGTCGTTCAGAGGGGTCTCCTTATGGGGTCGTTTAGGTTGCTCCCCGGGGCAGTCTGCCGCGTTAGGTAAGGGTGGTCCGGCCGCGAACCTCTACAACTTTCCGCGTAACCTCCGGCCGGATCTTACGCATTACCTCAGTGAATGGCCAGAAACGAGTTCTCAATGACGAGAAGTCACGCAAAGCCAAACAACGAAAGGAAATTAAGAAAATGAAACAAACCATTAAAGTGGCGAAATCAGCCAAGACCAGGCTCAGTGACCTGACACCCAAGAAAGACGCGCGTGGTGGTGTACTACCGCAGCCGACACCGCCCG
>JBKOYE010000130.1:0-6429 GCA_046725275.1 Verrucomicrobiota bacterium | reverse complement strand
ACCAAAATTAGCACGTCCACATGGAGCATGGAGTATTTGTCGCGGATCTTCATTAGCTCCGAATGAATTGGCTCGTGACGGTACGCCATCACCCTGTGCATCAGGTCCAGGCAGTCGCTGTAGCTAGCGCCCTGTGCGATCGGCTTTCCGGGATTCACGGCTTCCGTTTGCTGCGAGGACTTCGGGTCGCCTTGGGCGAACTCGCGGGCGTCGGCGTCGAAGCAGCCGACGCCGTTGCCGCGGGGCTGGAAACGCGAAATGCGAACGTCGGCGATGGTGCAGGAGAAGGTGTTCCTGACGCAGTTGTCGAAGGAGATCCTGAAGGACTCGGGGTCGGACTGGGTGTGGGGGAAGGAACAATGTTTTCCCAACGATGTAATGGGACGCTCGCGCCCCCGATTTCTTTTACCAGCGTTTCACAGCGCGCGTGGATCTTGTCCAGGTCAGGAGGACCAAATGGCTTCTCAACCGTTCCCGGGAAAATGATGTAACTCACCTTTAGATCGCTCACTGGACGGTTGTAGGCATTTGCAAGCGCGTTGAGTTCTTTTGCGATTCGCAGCGAAGCCTCGCCAACTTTGTCATTGGGACCAACGTCTCCGACGATAGCTGGAAAAATTGCGTCGCCGAACACCACGAGCGCGTAATCGCCCACTTTAACCGGATCGGGGCCACGGGTGAACGTGCCCGGCACCACGATGAATGGATCGGTCGCGCCGATCAGAAAACTGAACTTTTTCAGCGTGCCGATCTCCGCGCGCAATTCCGCGATTGCATTGCGAAGGTCGCGTTTGCGCGCGGGCGGAGTACTTGCCAGCGCGTACTCGTCTTCCGCGCGTTTTAATCGTTGTTCAGTCGCTGCGAGATACGGGTTGGGGGTGTCCTTTTTCTTTTCCCAGCGATAACTGGTAGCTGGCTTAAAATTCGTCGGTGCTCCGGTTCCGCCAGGCAGGCGATCGGAATCGGAGCCGTCAGCATCTACATCCATCTCCGCCTGGAGGAGGAGCGCCTTTCGATGAGTTTCAGGGTGTTGAAGCTGTAAAACTGTCTGGCAATCGAAAAAGTTATGGCGCGACAAGAGGAGATCGAGACGACCGAGGTTCTCGCGCAGCATCTTGACTTTTGTGTCGTAAAGCTGCGCATACAGCGGCGAAACCGAATTCTCTGACAGCATCGAGGTCAAACCCGGCAAAAGCGTTGGCAGTTGGGGACTGACTTTTGCCAGTTCCTCGATGGTCTTGTTCGGGGAAGGGACGCGCGCCAGCAGCTTGAGGTCCAGCACGTAACTCTCTGGTTGGGTGCGTTCGGTTGCAGCATCGGCGCCGGGAGTAGTTTCAACCGTAGAGTGAAGTGTAATGCCATTGAACAGTTTCGCTGTGTCCAATTTCCCTGTGACCGTAGGCGGCCGGGTCGCAGTCGGTGCCGGCGTCGGCGTCTCGGATATCTCACTGGGCACGGTACGTTGCAGTCGCTCAAGCGAGATCCAGCGATAAACTACCGCAGCGAAAATTGCGGCGAATAAAACCAGAACCAGACGCCGCCACGTACGAAGGCGAATCTTTGCCACGCGATTACTTTCTGACCCAGACGACTATCGCTGCGATCAGCCCGATTACGCTCAGCACTGACATTACCCCTGCAGGCATGACATTGCCCGTGCGAAAGAATTTGGGCACGAACTGGCCAGCCAGCAAAACCGAGATGATGAACGCAGTCGCCAAGCCGGCGACGCGATGTTCAGGCAAAAGAAATGCCGCTACGAGCAGCAAAACCCCGGTGATTGCCCCCGCAATGATCGACGCCACACTGCCAGCTTTGACGTAACCCATGATTCCGCCGGCGATCGTGAGCAGACCAAAAATAATGAAATAGATCTTCGCTGCTTCCATTTCCGAACGCGCAGCATTGGTAAGCTAACTGCACGCGGCTGTCCAGCGGAACAAAGGTAGGATCGGCGCGCTGCGCCCACCGAACGCCGTGCAGCATGGCGCCCTACCCACTAAAGCGCCCGCACGCTCGCATCATTGTAGAATTCGATCTGTCGTCCTCCGAGGCGCCGGATAATGCGCCAGCCATGACTCTTTGCAAATTCACGGACTTCGTTTTCCGACATGTCCCGAAGAACCCGCAACTCCGCAGGCTGGGTGACGATATACTCGGAACTTATTGAAAGTCTGTCCCCGATCTTTGCGGCGAGAGCTGGCAAATCGTTGTGCATCTTTGTCAGTCTAGCGACCAAGCGTGCGATCCGCGTTCGAAATCTTTTTCTTCGATGGCACAGGCGGTGGCTGTTTGGGTTTACGGTTCAGTTTTGTCCCGAGTGCATGAACAGCTTTGCGGCCAGGCGAAGGGCCACGCACGGTTGGTTTCTCCATATTGATCTTGCTCGTTGTCAGGGCATTTGTGCCAACGCATACGTATCAAATTCACCCCTGGGCACAAGCCTCACCACCAATACTGGCTCACTGGCGCGGTGCTTTTCCCTGGCTAACTTCTGTCGATGTTCTCGGAAACGATCGAGTTACGCGGTCACATCATTGATTCGCTCATCCTGCCGAAGGTGCTCGATCAGATTCTGACGCATGGCGGGAACTTCAAGATTACCGAAGTCCAAATCGGCCGGAAACGAGCAGATCAAAGCTTTGCCCGAATCGAAGTGTCCACCGAAACAGGCGAAGCGTTGGACGAGCTGATCCTGCGACTTCGGCAGCAGGGTGCCGAAGTAATGGAGCGGGCAAACGCTCAAGTTGCACCGGCACCAGCCGACGGTGTTTTCCCGCCGGAGTTCTACGTCACGACCAACCAGCAAACGTTTGTTCGCTTCGACGGTAAGGAGATCGAGGTGACGCCCGGGATCATCAATAGCGCAATCGCGGTTGACCGGAAGAAAAGTAGCGCGCGAGCCGTAAAGTTTTTCGATGTCAAAAAAGGCGACGAGATTGTTGTTGGACACCAGGGAATCCGGGTTGTGCCGGTGCAGCGAGCCACTACACACACGGATCCGTTTCAGTTCATCAACAACATTGTTGACGCCGAGGAACCCAAGTCCGCCATCATTCGCGAGATCGCCGAGGAATTGCGACGCGCACGAGGCGCTGGCGGCAAAATCGCGGTTGTCGCCGGACCGGCGATCGTGCGAACCGGCGCAGGCGGACATTTGGTTCGATTGATTGAAGGAAGGTACATCAATCGACTCTTCGCCGGGAACGCATTTGGCGCGTACGATGTTGAGCGTGCATTGTTTGGAACTTCGTTGGGATTAAATCCCGATGTCGCGATCGCGCGCGGCGGACATGAAAATCAACTCCGCGCCATAAATGCAATTCGCGAAGCCGGCGGTATCGCTACTGCTGTTCGCGAGAAGATCCTGACCAGCGGGGTCATGCACGCCAGTGTGCAACACGGCGTCGACATCGTGTTGATCGGGGCCATTGGTGACGAGGGTCCGCTCCCTGGCGTGACGACTGACGTAATCGAATGCGAAAAAATCCTGAGAGACAAGCTGCGCGATGTGACTCATGTGATTTTATTAGCAACGCTCCGTTACTCGCTTGCGATCGGGGCGTTCCTCGCCAACAACGTGAAAACGGTTTGCGTCGATATCGATCCGTCCGCTGTGGAACGAGCGGTGGAGCGTCAGCCATTACAATCCATTGGCCTCGTCACGGACATCGAACCGTTTCTGCGCGAACTCGCCGATTGCCTGAGCGTGTCCAAGTTCAGCTAATAGATTTTCGGTTGTATGCGCGAGCTGCTTCTGTGTCCGCCGGATTACTACGGGATCGAGTACGAGATCAATCCCTGGATGAGCGTCGCCCGCGGCGCCGAAACGGCCATCGTTCAAGAGCAATGGAAGCAACTGCACACGACGCTTTCCAAATTGAATTGCAAGGTTCACCTGATTGCGCCACAGCCGCGACTGCCGGACATGGTCTTCACTGCTAACGCCGGGCTGACGGTTGGCCGCAAGTTTATTCCCAGCAATTTTCGGCACAAAGAACGCGCCGGAGAACAACCGTTTTTCGCCAAATGGATGGAGCAACACTGCTATGAGGTCGACTGGCTGCCGGAGAAACTTTACTTTGAAGGCGAAGGCGACGCGCTCTTCGGCAGGGACGTGCTCTTTTGCGGTTACAAATTTCGTTCCGACATTCAATCGCACGGCGCGATAGCAGAAATGTTGGGTTGCCTTGCCATCTCTGTCGAGTTGGTTGATCCGCGTTTTTATCACCTGGACACCTGCTTTTGCCCGTTACCCGACGGCGGCGGCTTTTGGTTTCCAGATGCGTTCGATGAGTATGGGCAGCGCGCAATAAGGGCGCACATGACTGATTTGATCAATGTCACCCCGGAAGAAGCGGTGCACTTTTCCTGTAATGCCGTAGTGATCGACCGCGACATTGTCTTGCCCGCAGGCGCGCCACAACTGGTGAATAAGTTACAAGATCGTGGCTACCGTTGCCACGAATTACAGATGAGCGAGTTCATCAAGGCCGGTGGCGCCTGCAAGTGCCTCACCATGTTCATGCCGCAAAGAGAGAAGGCTTGAGGTAGAAATGGACCGTCGGGCCGTCCACAAAATTTCGGCGCGCTCAGCGATCGCGCACTATCTTTTGCGCTTCGCACGCAGTGCCGCTTCGATCTTTCCCAGCGGTAGACAATTGACCACGTCCTCTTTGGTGAGCCAGCCTTTGCGAGCGATGCCGATTCCAAACCACAGGTCCTGAAGTCGCGCTGTGCGGTGAGCGTCTGGATTGATCACGCATTTGACGCCTTTTTGTTTGGCCAGTGGCCACCAGCGCCAGTCGAGGTCGAGCCGCTTGGGCGCAGCGTTGAGTTCGATCCATGTGCCGGTGCGCGCTGCCGCATCGAGCACTGCCGGAATATCGATCTGATAGGGCTCACGTTTCAGGAGCAATCGGCCGGTAGGATGCGCCAGCATCGTGACGAAGGGATTTTCCAGGGCGCGGATCACGCGCTGAGTCATTTCCGATTCGCTCAGATTGAAAGCGGAATGGACTGACACCACTACGTAGTCGAGTTGCGACAGAACTTCATCGGGAAAATCAAGTGAGCCGTCGCGCAAGATGTCGCATTCAACTCCGGCAAGTAAACGAAATCCGTCGAACGTCTTGTTCAGCTTCCGAATCGCGGCCACTTGCTCGAGCAACTTTTCCGCGGCAATCCCGTGGCCTTGAACGGAGCTGCGGCTGTGATCAGCGATGCCTAGATATTCCAGCCCTAGTTCGCGAGCGGCTTCGGCCATTTCTTCGAGTGTGTTATGCCCGTCGCTTGCCACGGTATGGCAATGAAACGTGCCCCGCAGATTTTCCTTCTCGATAAGTTTTGGCAGAGAATGTTGTTCGGACGCTTCGAACTCGCCGCAGTTTTCCCGGAGCTCCGCCGGAATGAAATCGAGATCGACCGCGCGATACAAGTCGGCCTCGTCGCGCACACTCGGAATTTTGCTCGACGGCTTTTTCTTCTTCGACTTCGAATCAACGGGAACCACAGCAAGCCGGTATTCATTGAGCGTCCAGCCTCGCTTCAATGCCAGACTGCGCATTTCGATATTGTGTTCCTTGTTCCCGGTGAAATAAGCGAGCGCAAACGGGTATTCCGCGGTCGTGACCACTCGCAGATCGCACTGCACCCCCGAACGCAGCCGCACGCTCGATTTTGTCGGGCCTTGAGCGATGACGGATTCGACGAGCGGATGGGAAACGAAAAATTTCGTAACGGCTTCCGGTTCCTTTGTTGCCACCAGCAAATCGAGATCGTGGACAATTTCTTTTCGACGTCGATAACTTCCGGCAATCTCAACTTGCAACATTGCTTCGTGCGCAGCCAGATCTGATCGCAGCGCTTCAGCCTCTGCCGCTACCTGGCCAAATTGAAATGAACCTGCGTGCGATGCGCGCCTGGCGATAGCGTCACAAATCTTTTGCTGCGTTGTTTCGCCAAAGCCAGGCAACTCCGCGACCCGTCCCTCTTCGCATGCCTTTTGCAATTGGGCGATCGAGCTGATGCCGAGTTTATCATGGAGTGCCTTGATCTTTTTCGCGCCAAGTCCGGACAATGAAAATAATTCCAGAATCCCAGGCGGGAACTCTGCGCTCAATTCCCGGAAATAGTTAAGCGACCCAGTTTCGGCCAACTCCTTGATCTTGAGCGCGATGCTTTTTCCAATTCCCGGAATTTTCGCGACCGCTTCATCGTCCTGAAAGTTCGATATATTCGCACCGAACGTTTCGATGGCGCGCGCCGCGTTTGTATATGCGCGAATCTTGAACGGATTTTCGTCTTTCAACTCCAGCAGTGTTGCGATCTGCTCCAGAATGCCGGCGATTTCCTCCTTGGTCATTACCAAGACGGTTAAACCTGAATTAAGCCGCCGTCGATGCGGCCTTTAATCCAGATCGTACACCT
>JBKOYE010000143.1:0-8662 GCA_046725275.1 Verrucomicrobiota bacterium | reverse complement strand
GAAAAGCGCGTTCACCTCTGTCGCGGGCATCGTGCGCATAGGTGCGTTCGTCGTCAGCTTCATCGCGCTCCTGGCTGCCGGGATCGGCATCATGAACATCATGCTGGTGAGCGTTACCGAACGGACAAAAGAAATCGGTGTGCGGAAATCCATCGGCGCACGCAGTCGCGACGTTTTGCGTCAATTCCTCACGGAAGCAGTGTTCATCTCGGAGGCCGGCGGAATTCTGGGGATCGTCCTTGGGATCATGGCCGGCGACCTGCTGGCAGCTTGGCTCAAGGTGGACATCATTTTCCCCTACGGCTGGGCGATCGCCGGTCTTCTCGTCTGCTCAGCCATCGGCATCGGCTTCGGACTGTACCCAGCATATCGTGCAGCCAACCTCGACCCTATCGAAGCGCTGCGATACGAATGAGGCGCTGCTCAAGCAGCTGGCTAACAACACATCTGTGTAATCAGTCAACGGATTTGACTACACCGATTTGGATAAATTCGCGACTTGGTTAAAAAGAGCCGGCGTTTCAAATTCGATGAAGTGAGGCAAAGATTCCGCCTCACCTCGACTGAAAAACGAGTAGTTGTGTTTGTTGCTGCGACGTTCGTGCTTGGCTTAATCACGAAATGTTATCGCGACGCGCATCCGTCCCCTAACCCGGTCCAAGCTGATTCTGCCAGGAGCCGAATATCGAGCTCGTCTCGGACAAAGGTTAGTCGACCGCGGGGACTGAATCCGGATACCCCAACGAGACCGCGAAAGCGCGCAGAAAAACTCAAGTTGCCAGATTGACCGAACACGAGTCTCAGCAAAAGTAACAGGCTGGAAACTCATTCCCCCCCACATGGTGTTTGCGAAAGGCATTGTTCCCGCAGATCATCCCGGCGTGACCGATCACGTTGAGGCGTTCACGAAGCAAATTTGTGAAGTCATTGTCGGCAAGAACCAGGCGGTAAAGCTCGCCGTCGCGTGTTTACTCGCGCGCGGTCATCTTTTAATTGAAGATATTCCGGGTGTCGGCAAAACGACGTTATCCCAAGCGTTAGCGCGCTCGCTGGCGCTGGCATTCCAGCGAATTCAATTTACGAGTGATTTGTTGCCGGCTGATATTCTCGGCAATTCGATCTTCGATCGGGCCGAACAACGATTCGTATTTCATCGCGGCCCGCTCTTTTCGCAAGTAGTCCTGATCGACGAGGTCAACCGCGCGACAGCGAAGACGCAAAGCGCGCTGCTTGAAGCAATGGAAGAACACCGCATCTCCGTCGATGGCATGACCTATGATTTGCCCGAACCGTTTTTCGTGGTCGCGACACAGAATCCGCAACACGCAGTCGGTACCTTTCCGCTGCCAGAATCGCAGCTTGACCGTTTTCTCATGAGGATCGAACTGGGGGTGCCGGATCGCACCAGCGAGCGCGCGATGCTGTTGGGAATGGATCGCCGCGATATGCTCAAGGAGCTAAAGCCGGTGATGAGTCCGCGAACATTGATCGAGATTCAAGATAACGTGCGACAGGTGCATGCTTCACCTGCGTTACTCGATTATCTGCAGGACTTGCTGGATGCCTCTCGACAACGCCACATCACGGGGCTATCACCACGCGCAGGACTCGCATTGCTCCACGCGTCGCAGGCTTGGGCGCTAATGCACGGACGTGACATGCTCCTTCCCGAAGACATCCAGGCCGTGGGAATGGCAGTCATGGCACATCGCCTCGGACATGATCTCGAGGAGTCTGGGCAAAGCGGACGCACACTCGCTGATAATCTGCTTCACAGCGTGCCGGTCCCGTGAAAGCAGGAAAATTTCCGCTGGCCTATCCAACTGGAGCTTTCGCGGCGCTGCTGTTTGTCCTTGGCGCGATGTGGTACGCAGCGTCGAGCCAAAACAGCGCGGCAATTTACCTACTCTTGTTTGCGCTAGCTGCGGTATTCCTGGTCTCAATTCCGCATACTCTGATCAACCTCAAAGGCGTCACGGTCAGGGTTGAATCCGCCAAACCAACCTTTGCTGGCGACGACGTGTGCTTGCCGGTTGAAATCAAAAACAACTCTCGTGCGACACGCTATGGAATCGAAGTGGTCTTCCCCGACGCAGATAAAACGCGTGAGCGCGTCGACTGCATCCCTCGCGAGAGCGCGGCCCGTCTAACTCTTCGTTTTTCCGCGCGTCACAGAGGCGAACATAAAATAGAAACATTACACCTAACGAGTTGTTACCCTCTCGGGTTTGTGCGTGCGTGGCGAGGATTTGTGTCTAATCAGACGTACCTCGTCTATCCCAAGCCGGCGGGAAATCCTCAGCTACCGAGACATCGCTCACGATTCGCCGATAGCTGGGTTCAGCAAGGCATGGGGCATGGCGATGATTTTGCGGGGGTCCGCCCCTATGTCCGGGGAGAATCCCAACGTCACATTGATTGGAAAGCTGTGGCACGCGGGCAGCCATTGATGACAAAACAGTTTGCTGGCGAAACCAGGGGCGCGGTGTGTCTCGATTTTTTCGAGCTCCAATTTGCTGACGTGGAAGAAAAGCTGTCACAGCTCACGCTGTGGGTGATCGAGGCTGAACGTTCGCGGCGACCTTATGGCCTTCGCCTGCCAGGCACCGAGATTTCTCCAGCACTTGGGCAGATGCATTTTCACTACTGCCTGCGCGCTTTGAGTCTGTTTCGGACCAATCGGGTATGACCAGAAATGACATAACGAGTCCGAACAAGACCGACACGAGCATCCCCCGGCGACCGCTGCTTTGGATGGCCGCAGCATTGCTCTTCACATTACCTCCGTTCTTCGACTCTCTCGCCATCTGGGTTCCATGGCTTTTTCTTCTCTCGCTTGCACTAAAATTTTGGATGGAACCCAGGGGTTATCGACTTCGTTCTGTCGTTTTGAAACTGCTGCTCGTCGCTACGGCGCTTACGACAGCTTTTACCAGTTACGGTTCTGTTAGAGGCGTTGAGGCAGGCATATCACTTCTTGTGGTTCTCATGTCTCTGAAGATTCTTGAGGCACACACGGCACGCGAGTTCCGAGTCATGGTGCTGATGGGGTGGGTGCTTTGTTTGTGTGGCTTTTTCCTTTCACAAGACTTCGCGACCGCGCTTTGTCTCCTGATTGCGTTTGCGCTGCTCGTGGTCGCATTAATTCAGTTTCATCGCGGAGCGTCACCAGGCGCGGTCTGGCCTCCGGTCGGTACCATGTGCAAACTCCTCCTTCAAGCATTGCCGCTTGTCGTGCTCTTTTTCCTGCTGTTTCCCCGGGTCAATGCTGGATTCCGGTTTGAACTGCGTCCCTTCCGTTCGGCAAACACCGGCTTTTCGGATCGACTTTCCCCTGGCAGCATCGCGGCCCTTGTAAATTCTTCGGAGATCGCCTTCCGCGCGGAGTTTCCCGGAGGCAGCAATCGGCCCTCTGGTCCGATGTACTGGCGCGGGGTAGTCATGTGGCGTTGCAACGGTATGGAATGGCGAGCTCCGTACGCGCCGCGGCCGAAGTCTTCATCTCCCACGTTCGACATCGGCGGCAGCGGCGGCCTTCCTGTTTCATCCGCCAACGCAAAAGAAATCCAGCAGAGGATCACGCTACCGGCAAATGGGGCGCGCTGGATGTTTGCCCTCGACCGCCCGATCAAAGCTGTTCCTGGTGCAATGCTTGCACGCGGTGATTATCTCTGCAGCGTCCAGCCGATTCGAAAATCTCGCCGATACGATGTCGCCTCATCAGAATTCAGCGCGAACGAAATCACAGCGAGGGAGCGAGCGGAAGCGCTCGAGGTACCGGCATCAATCAGTCCGGCTGTGCGCGACCTGGCACAGTCCTGGACGGTGCAAAATCCTGACCCGCGACGTGTAGTAAACAGCGCGCTTCAGTTCTTCCGAACGCAAGGGTTTAGCTACTCGTTAACGCCAGGCGAATACACTGATCTGGACGAATTTCTTTTCCGTCGTCGCGTCGGCTTCTGCGAGCACTATGCTGCAAGTTTCGCTACTCTGATGCGGTTAGCGGGAATCCCTGCGCGTGTTGTTGTCGGCTACCTCGGGGGTGAGTACAACGATCTAGGCCACTTCTTTCTGGTACGGCAGGCGGACACCCACGCCTGGTGTGAGGTTTGGCTTTCGGAAAACGGATGGACCCGAGTAGATCCAACGAGTGCAGTTGCGCCGGGAAGAGCGAGTCTGGATCTCACCTCGTTTTTAGAGACACGCGTCGGTGCCGGGCAAATGGGAGCTCGCCAGAACGCCTTTATCGTGCAGTTGCTCATGTCCGGCGTTTTCACCAATGTTCGATTCATTTGGCAAACGCTGAGCTATGAATGGGACACTCGGTTTCTTGCGTTCGACGCCGACGTACAGGACGTCTTGCTAACGTCCATGGGAATCGCCAGCCGCGGTCCGGTCTTTCTCATCATAGAACTTCTGCTCGCCGCAATCGCGCTCCTTGCAATCTATTTCGCATGGATGCAACTGCGAACACGTTCGCGCGTGGACCGGGTAAAGGCGTTGTATGAATATTTTTGCCAAAAGACTGCCCGCCTCGGGGTGCCGCGCGATCCCTGCGAAGGTCCGTTGGATTTTGCAGGACGTGCTGCTCAATCGCTGCCTAACGAATCTAATGATATCCGGCAAATCGCCGACACGTACATTCTGCTGCGGTATGCGCCAAACCCTGCGCCGGGAATGCTAGACAGATTTGCAAAGGAAGTGAACGCGTTTGGCGCCCGCACCCGAGCCTGACGACGCGACGGTCGCCGATGAAGAGCGAAGGCAATTGCGACCTGTTACTGTTCAAACGGCCGCCCAAATCGCAGGTCCGAATGTTGCCGCTAGAGATATTCTTGCGGGATTTCGTGCTCTGCACTCTCGTGCTGCCAGTAAACGGATAAGATCCACCAGCGGCTGCCGTCATTGAAGAGCTGAAAACTGTTGATGCCGCGCATGAACGGCGCGGGATCGCTCGGATCATGACGGGATTCGTAAGTGCTCCAAACGTGAGCAATCCGGCCAAACTGTTCGGTTCGCCGTGCGACTTCTTTTTCGTAAAAGCCTTTCTGCAAAAGCGCTTCTGCGCGCGCGATGTAACCTTCGACATCTAACATTTGCGGCTCGAGATCGACATCGTTTCTTCCGGGAACGCTCGCGGTCGGAATTACACGCGCGCCTGGATAAAAAAGCGACCGCTCGCGATTCCAGTCGCGCTTTTGTCCAGCCGGTCCGGAGATCACGTCGTACGCGGCGGCGATAATTGCGTCGATCGACTCCACGTCGCGTGGATCAGGTTGTTGAGACATTGAGTTCTCAGGCATCGGTGTTTGAACTGGGTCGGCAGAGTTCCAGCACCTTCATCGCTGCGTTGTGCCCGGGGATGCCGCTAACAGCGCCGCCACGCAACGCACTCGAACCGCAGAAAAACACGTTGTCATATTCAGTTTCTACGCCCCAACTACCGACCTGGTCTTTCCGCTCAGCAAATGGAAACGTCGGCGCATTGTGAAAAATATTGCCACGATACATTCCCAACGCGTCCTCGATATCGACAGGGCTTTTGCTTTCGATGCAAGGTCTGCCATCGCGCGCTACAGCGAGGCAATCTTCGATCGGCTCTTCCAACCATTGATTCATGCTCGCGAGATATTTTTGCTCCGCTTCCCGCCGCATCTCATCATTATCTCTTGCGAACAAGCTCCACGGCGCGTCCAGTCCGAAGAGCGTCATCGTGTGAAACCCTTGTTCGCGTAAGTGCGGCGCGAGAATGCTGTCGTCCGTAAGCGTGTGGCAATAGATCTCGCACGGCGTTTTGTCCGGCAAGATGCCATCCGATGCTCGGTCGTAACTGACATTCATTTGCTCGTAGCCTTCATCGCTGTGGAACGTTCCGCAAAACGCCTCAGTCGGCGGAATTTTTTTGGCTTTCAGCTTCGGCAAACGGCTCAGGAGCATGTTGATCTTGAATACGGAACCTTCATCCGTGCGATCCGGCTGAATTAGGCGCCCTGTAAGTTTCGCCAGGATGTTGCGGCCAAAGTTGATCAGCAGAAAGCGCGCTTCGACCTTCTCTTGTTTCCCATTCACGCTAAACTCAACGGTGCGCATTTTTCCGGTCACGTTCAGCGCATCGACTTGAACATTCGTTAGCATTTCCGCGCCCGATTTGTGCGCTGCGCGTTGCAGTTCGGACGCGACCGCGCCCATTCCGCCGACCGGCACCTTCCATTCGCCCGTCTTGTTGCCGATGACGTGATAAAGGAAACAGCGGTTCTGCACGAGCGATGGATCATGTGGAAACGTGAACACGCCGACCTTCGCGTCGGTAAACACAAGGCCGCGCACCAGATCATCTCGCAGGTAACGCTCAATTGCGTTCCCAAGCGGTTCCTCAACCAAACTGCGCCACGCTTCCCTCGAGATTGCGTCAACCTTGAACCGGCGCGCCATGTCGTCCTTCGAAGCGAGCGGCTCGAGCATCGAGTCCCAGACGCGCTCGGCAAAG
Organism: Verrucomicrobiota bacterium; assembly: GCA_046725275.1. Classification (GTDB taxonomy): domain Bacteria; phylum Verrucomicrobiota; class Verrucomicrobiia; order Chthoniobacterales; family UBA10450; genus Udaeobacter. The sequence continues at coordinate 2,175 of JBKOYE010000143.1, read as the reverse complement.
AGCTGCGGCAACGCGTAAAAACGTTTCAGCTCCTCGTACTCCTTGTCGTTTCCGGTCAGTTCGAACATCGAGCGTCGGCTCACCTCTTCATCGACATTGCTCAAGAGCAACGCGCCATGCTGTCCGTGACTCACGTATGGCGTGCACGATGCGATCGCGCGCCGGCGCAATTCCAAGTCCAACCCGAGATCGTGGATGATTTTGTGCGGAAACAGGCTGACAAGATACGCATAACGCGACAAGCGCGCGTCGTAATCGGGAAAGATTTGCTGCGAAGTCGTCGCCCCGCCGATGTAATCATTTTTTTCCAGTAACAGGACGCTCAACCCGGCGCGGCCGAGATAAGCCGCGGCGACGAGCCCATTGTGACCGGCGCCCAGAATTACGACGTCGTATTTGCTCCTGTTCATGCTCCTGGTCGTGATCGACTAAACGATTTCTCCGTTCTCATTTCAATAATTGTTCTCGCCTTAAACGTGAACGTCGGAGGGCGCGGAAATTCCTGGGGTAGTGTCGTAACTCATCAGATTGCGGTTGCACGTTCGCATCATCTGGACACGCTCGCTCTCGTGAAAGAAGTAGCCGAGCCCGAGCAGCTAGCCGCTGCGACCGCTTCTCCGGATCCGAAGGCGCCGATTCCGAAACAGATCCGCTACATCATCGGCAACGAGGGATGTGAGCGCTTCAGTTTTTACGGGATGCGGAACATTCTGACCGTTTTCCTCGTCTCTTCGCTGCTTCTTTACTTGCCTGAAGCGGAACGCGCACGCGGCGCGAAGGACGTTTTTCACACGTTTGTGATTGGTGTTTACTTTTTCCCGTTGCTGGGCGGCTGGCTGGCCGACCGGTTTTTTGGAAAATACAACACGATCTTTTGGCTGAGCCTGCTTTACTGCGTTGGTCAGGCGTGCCTGGCGATGTTTGTCACGAACCGTGCCTGTTTTTACATCGGGCTCGGCTTGATCGCGCTCGGCTCGGGCGGGATCAAACCGTGTGTCGCCGCATTTGTCGGCGACCAATTCGACCAGACTAACAAGCACCGCGCCAAAGTGGTCTTCGAGGCGTTTTACTGGATCATCAACTTCGGGTCGTTCTTCGCATCGCTTTTGATGCCAATCTTCCTGCGGCATCTCGGTCCCGCGGTCGCGTTCGGCGTTCCGGGCGCGCTCATGTTCATCTCCACCGCGATCCTGTGGCTCGGCCGCAAGAAATACGTGATGATTCCGCCCGCTGCACCGAACCCGCATTCCTTTCTGCGCGTGTCGCGCGACGCGATCGCATCTGGCTTTGGCAGTCAGGTGCTCGCCGCCATTGCGGTCGCAAGCGCGATCGGATCTTTCGCGCTTGCGCACAAATTCGGATTCGTGATCGCGGCGTGTCTCGCGCTTGTTGGGCTGATCGCATTCGGAGGGCTGGGTGTGTGGCTCCAGCTCGACTGCGTGCACGACAAACATCCCGCGGAAGCGATCGCGGGCGTACGTTCGGTATTGCGGGTGCTGGTGCTCTTCGCGCTCGTTACTCCGTTCTGGTCGTTGTTCGATCAGAAAGCATCAACCTGGGTATTGCAGGCGAACGCGATGGCGAAGCCGAGCTGGTTTCAGCCCGCACAAATGCAGGCACTGAATCCTGCGCTGGTGATGCTCCTGATTCCGTTCAATAACCTTGTGCTATATCCCGCACTCAGGCGTATGGGATACGAACTGACAGCCCTTCGGCGAATGACTGCCGGCATTGCGTTTGCTGGGCTCTCTTGGATCGTGGTCGGCGCGATGCAACTCGTGCTCGATCACGGCGACGTGTTCACCATCACCTGGCAAGTGTTGCCTTACGTCCTGCTCACGTTTGGCGAAGTGCTGGTTGCCACCACCGGACTCGAGTTCGCCTACAGCCAGGCGCCGCTCTCTATGAAGGGAGCGATCATGGCGTTTTGGAACCTATCGGTAACCATCGGCAATCTCTGGGTGCTGGTAGCAAACGCCGGCGTGCAAAACTCCGCGGTCACGAAATTCATCGCCTCATCCGGTTTCGGGGTGACTGCGTTTCAAATGTTCTTCTTCGCCGTATTCGCCTTTACCGCCGCGCTGGCGTTCGGCCTCGTCGCCCGTACTTATCCGCTGGTGGACCATTATCGCCAGCACGAAAAGTAGTAGTCATTGACTATCACAATTCGTACCC
>JBKOYE010000126.1:0-16563 GCA_046725275.1 Verrucomicrobiota bacterium | reverse complement strand
ATCGAGTTCGCCACGCTGAAGCGAAGATAACCCTCGCCGAAGTCGCCGAACGCAGTGCCGGACAATGCGGCGACACCTGCGTCATCGAGGAGCGCGTCGGCCAGCTTCTTCGACGGCCATCCGGTCTTCGTGATATTTGGGAAGACATAAAACGCGCCATGTGGGACCCGACATGAAAAGCCTTTGATCTTGTTCAGCCCGGCGACCATGACGTCGCGCCGTTTTTTGAATTTAGCGCGCATCGCATCGACCACGTCCTGCGGACCGCGCAGCGCTTCGATGCCGGCGATTTGCGTGAAGCTGGCGGTACACGAGTTTGAATTTGTCATTAACCGCGAAGTGTGGGTTGCCAGATCGGCGCGCATGACGCCGTACCCCATCCGCCAACCAGTCATGGCGTACGTTTTGGAAAAACCGTCGAGCAAAATCGTGCGCTCCTTCATGCCGTCGATCGACATGATGGAATGCTCCTCGCCCTCAAAGATGAGCTGGCTATAGATCTCATCGCTCAAGACCATGATGTTTCGATCGCCGATTGCGCGCGCGATCGCGGCGATGTCGTCCTTGGTCAGCACACCGCCTGTCGGGTTCTGCGGCGAATTCAGAATGACGAGCTTTGTGTGATCGTTGATCAGACTGGCGAGCTCATCGACGTCGAGCCGGAAATCCAATTCCTCGCGCAACCGGATCGGCACCGCTTTGGCACCGACGTAGTTGATCATCGACTCGTAAATCGGGAAGCCGGGGTTCGGGTAAATGATTTCATCGCCTTCTTCGGCGAGAGCCAGAATCGAGAAGAAAATGATGGGCTTGCCGCCGGGAACAACGACCACTTCGTCGTGCGTTACGTTTACGTGGCGCGTCTCGCTGACGTGTTGGGCGATGACTTCGCGCAACTCCATCAAGCCAGCCGAAGGTCCGTAATGGGTGAAGCCCTTGCGCAACGCGTCGCATCCTGCCTCAATGATATTGCTCGGTGTATCGAAATCGGGCTCGCCGATCTCTAGATGAATAATGTCACGGCCCTGCGCTTCGAGCGCTTTCGCTTTTACCAGGACTTCAAACGCGGTCTCCGTGCCGAGACGCGCCATGCGCCTGGCGAGTCGGAGTTCGTGTGTCTTATGCATGATGTGAGATCGGCACTATATCGCACGGTCGCAACTTGTCTTCTGCAACAAGATTCGTTCGTTTCTCCGCTGGGACCTCAGACGCTGCAGCTCCTCAGATTTGCGGCTGACCCAGCCGCCTCTACAGTCTTGTGTCGTGAAGCGCTGGTGGCCGGTTGTCGTTATCGTTCTCGCTTTGTTCGTCGCAGGTGCCGCGCTGTACGTCAACTGGACCTGGAAACGAAAACTGTCACCGCGCGGCGGGCGTCCTTTTCTAACTCGCGTCGAGTTGCCGGTGCCGTCGTTCCAGCAATGGGATGGCAAATGGCGCGACGATCCGCTGGGCGGCGTTGTGGAGAACGGCACGCTAGGTGGTGAAGGCTGCGCCGTGGCTGCGGCGGCGATGGTGTTCAAGTTTTACGGCATCGACGTCGATCCGCAGCAGTTAAACTGGTTTCTAACTGGCGTAGGCGGATATACCGATCAGGGTTGGCTTTATTGGGATCGCGCGGCGTGGTTCGCGCCCGATCGGGTGCAGCACGTTTACGAAGACCTGCCCTCGTATCAACTGATCGACTCCAATATCGCTCACGGCAATCCAGTGATCGTGCGCGTGCGTTTGGCGAGTGGCATCACTCATTTTGTAGTCATCGCAGGAAAGGATAAGTTCGATTATCTCGTGCGCGATCCGGGCGCCGGCTCTGCGAAAGGGCTTTATCCATTACGCGAACTCGGCAGCGACATCGAGGCTCTGCGATTCTACGAGCCGATCTCGAATCCGAGTCCTCGAGTGTCGTCTAAGGGATGAGGATCGGAGTTGAGTAGGCTCCAATCTTACTCAATCTCAGCAGCCCAAATGGTTCCGGTGTACTTGCCTGTGCGATACTTGATTTTGACCCGGTCGTTCTCGCGCAATTTTTCCCATTGCGCTTGATCGGCTGGCACTTGAAATGTGCGGCCGTTATCCAGCATTCGAACTTTTACAAGCCACTGTTCGTCCTTTAACGCACGCGGATCGCGGCTCGTGCCGCGCACCTCCGGTTTCATCACGTGCCCATCAACCGCGATCTCATCATCCGCCATCGGACGAAGTTCCGCCTCGGGACTAGTCGCGGATTGAGCGTTTGGTGTTTCTTTAATTGGCGGCGCGGCATCAATATGCTCCTTCGAAAGCACCACCCCTTCGCCGCTTTTCTTTTCGCAGCCACACGGCCCGATCATCAGCAAACCCGCAACGACACACTGGATCAGTATCGATCTCTTCACCCTAGTTGTGATTATTCGTTGATTGTTAGGGTCCAACTGCGGTCCAGATGCGACCGTAGTACGATGGTACGGTCAACCATTTTTCGTTTAGGGGAATGATGCCACTGAGATTGAGGTCGCCGCCGTGGAGTTCTTCGACGTAGTCGCCGCCAATTGGAAACCAAAAAGGTACTGTCTGATCGGCATCACCGGTGTTGATCGCAACGAGAGTGTACGCCGGGCCGCTGTAACGGGCGAACAACAGCAGGCCTTTGGAAAGATAGCGGTCCCAGTCATTGAAAAAATAGTAGGCACCACGGCGAAACTGAGAACGGTTTTTTCTGATGCGTAAGAGCTTGCGTACCAATTTCACCAACGCTTGCCCTGGAGCGTCATAGAAAAAATCCCATCGCAAGGCGCGTAGTAGCGCCACCCGGCCGGCGCCGAACTCGGGAAGAAAATAGCTCTCACCGAACTCCTCGCCCTGCCATAGCATCGGCTGGCCTTTACACATCAGGATGGCGATCAGATACGGCTGCAACATGAACCAGCGATCGCGATCACCCTCGGCGAAAAGCGGATTGCCGGCCTCGTCAGGATTGTTGAGACCAAAATTACAAATGAAGCGTTCGTGATCGTGGTTTTCGATGTATTGCAGTGCGGTTTTAGAAATTAGTTCCCCGTTGGTGTTTTGTTCTTCCGGATAACCGAATAGTCCGAGCGAGAGCCCCAAATCGGCGAGCCGCCCGCGATCACCACGCGCCACCGCCTTGGCGGCGTCGAATGTGTGATTCTGCCAGGTGCTGTTGGAGTACGTTGTGCGCAACACCTCTTCCGGCCCTTCCAATTGTTCGGCGCATTGAATTAGTCTGATGGACGAGCCCGCGCCTCCGTTGAACCGATTCCAGAACGGTTGGTTTTGGGCGATTTTGGTTTTGGCGAGCTGGTACGTTTCATACACGAGGCTTGCATAACCAACGCCCAGCGGTCCGTCCCAGTAATTGGGCACACAATCGTAACGGAATCCGTCCACATGATAGACCTCCAGCCAGTGGTGGTTCACAGTGAAAAAATAGTCGCGCGTGAGTTGGCGATTGAAGTCAGTGCTCTTACCGAAGTTGCTGAAATAATCTTTCGCAAACGGTCCCATAAATGGGTTCTCGCGATACTTCAGGCGCGTATAGGCGTCGAAGTATGCGAAATCCACACCAGTGTGGCCGTACACAACATCAACAATGACTGCGATGCCGTGCTGGTGGGCGACATCGACCAGCTGTTGGAAGGCGGATCGTTTTCCGAATCGTTCGTCGACACCGAAATATCCAATGGGCAGATAACCCCAATCGACCGATGCCGCGACGTTCGAGAGTGGCATCACCTCGACCGCGTTCACGCCAAGGTCGCTAAGATAAGCCATCAAATTGCTGGTGTGCTCCAAGTCACCGCCGAGCTCGGCGACATTCGCCTCGTACAAAACCAAATCTGCGAGCGCTGGTGTGCGCCAGTTCACCTCTTTTGCGTCCCAAACATACTTCTCGTATCCGAGCGTGAACGCCGACTGCTTGCCGACACCAAACTCGCGCGCGCATGGGTCGATGATCCAGTCGAGGCTGCCGACATTCGGGTTATCGATGCGGTACCTGTAGAGATAACGTCCGGGAGTGCCCCAGGCGGAGCCTTGTGTCAGTGCCGGCGTGCCAGCAATCGGGACAGTCGCCGACCAAAAGTCGCCGTAGGGATCGCGCATGCTGTGCGTCAATCGGAATTTCTGCGGCGGGATATTTTGCAGGAACTGATCCTGCTCGTGGATGATTTTTACAAAAACGCTATTGCCGCTCTCTGATACCCAGGGCAGCCAAATGCCAAATGTTACAGTGCCGTTGCTTTCGACTGCACCCAGACTGCCGAGTGGCAGCAAATTCATCGGCATCGCTTATAACGCCTTCCACTGAATGCGGCGGAACAACACCTGTCCGGTGTGCGTCTGGAACCCGATGAAGCGCGGTTGTTGCGCCGTCGACGGCAGACCGCGCTGCGGTGACTGCGGGTCTCCAGTAAAATGGAACTGATTTACGATTTGCCCATTGAGCGCGACGGTGAAGTCGGGCGGATCGACGGTGATTTCGTACGCGTTCCATTCGCCAATGCCGTGGACTGTGAGCGGCCCATCCGTCGGTCCCTTGAAAGAGTAGATCGCGCCGGTGCGATGGATTAACGCGTTGTCCGGGCGTGCCAACTCGTCGATCTGAATTTCGAATCCGAAATTAATCCCGACGTAAGCAGTGTTATCGTAATTTTGTTGTTCAGGATCGGGGAAAGCTATAAACACACCGGAGTTGTCATCGGGTGCGGTCATCATCCACTCAAGCCGCAGCACGTAGCGTGCGGGGGACGCACGGTTAAGCCACAGCATGCCCAAATCTGTCCCAGGATGAGCCTCGAAGGCGCCGCGGCGAATGAGAAACCTCCCCGGATTGTCGCGTCCCGGCTGGTTTTGAATTGTGGACATCCTCCAGTCGCCAAAAGTTCGGCCGTCGAAAAGCGCTTCGAAACCAGGGTCGGCGACAAACGCGGCTGGTGTTATGATTTGATCTCCTGTGCGCCGCGCCATAGCGATGCCGGTGAGCATCGGATTGGGTGAGCCGATACTTGGAAAGAGACATGGCCCCGCCGCGTAAAGATTCTCCGTGTGGTGGAAACGGCCGTCAGGATCGGTGACGCTCTTCGTCGCATCTGTCCCCATCCAGAGCGTACCCGTCTCATGGTGTGTTGTGCCGAGACCGTCGTGGGTGGGGCCACCGGAAGCGTTCGCCTGAATCAGTTGTATGGGCTGGCCGTTTGCGAAAATGTTCATGACTTGCGTCATCGCAGTGTCCATCGCTGTCCAAAGATCATTGTCCCGCTGCGTCGCAGTGAGCGTTACTAACGCGCGTCTAACACCGTACTCATCTGTAGCTGCATCGAGATCGACGCGACTCGGATGGGTCGCCAAATTGTTGAAATCTGCCGCTGCAATTTCCCCAATGCCGCGGATTGCGATTGCAACGTGAGTGTCCGTTGAGCTGCGCAATTGTTCGTAGAAATCCACGTCGGGCACCTTCCTGAACAACTCGTCCTCGGAACCTACAGTGTTGCCGCCGCCGCTTGCGCTAATCTGTAGATGAAAATGTCCAAGGAAATCTCCGTTTGGAGCACTGGCGCGCCCCTTTACGAACAACGCCGAAGTTTGCAGCTCGTTGGTAGTGGGCGACAGGCCGGGAATCGCCGCGCGGGGCACGCGAAACACCAAGTTTGAGCGGACATGAGCGATGAGATTTTTTCCCATCAATGGCAACGTGGGGATGGTCGTAGCGTCAAAGGAGACGAGCGCGAGGCGTGCACTCTCCAGTGTGCCTAGTGCGATGACTGCGACTCCGCCCGGTGCCAGTTCGATAAAGCCGTTGCTCGTATCGACGCCGGTGATTCTCCAGCCGCCAGTCGCAGTTTGCGCCGTGCGCAGCGAAAGCACATGAGTGTCCGGAAGAATCATGAACTCTTTTTTTGCGTCATCACCGTTCGAATCAGAGAAGGCTGTGCGCGCCGCTTTCATCATCAGAGGCACGGCGCTGAATTTGTTCAGAGGAAAAAAGCCGGCGTGTGGCGGTCGCGCCTGTACACCCAAAGGGGCTTCAAGCTTCAAAAGATTGCGCAAATCGTCCAAAGTGAGCGTCCCAGCCGAATCAAGTCCGAGCATGCGCAAGAGATCTGCCTGCTGCTCGCCACCTTTCAGCAGCGGCGAAGGCGGCAGTTGGCTAAGCGGGATGGCGGCGGCGACGGAGCTGAGATTATCAAACAGCCTTTGGCGCAGTGCGCTGTGCAATTCACCAAAAATAAAATCGTTTGTTTCGTCGACGCCGATCTGACGCGTACTTTCGCCGAAATACCGGGTCTTGAGATCTGCGACCGTCTGTGCCGGCCACGTCGTCATTTCTTCGTCGAGCAATCGCGGTGACCATCCACCCCAGTAAACGGAGCGGCCACCGATGGTGTAAGCAAGGCCTTTGAACGGAGTCGAGGACTTCCATGGAATCCCCCAGACTTCATTGCGGGGAGGTTCCGGCTGCGGCGCGTTCTCGTTCAAATTGAATGCGGTCGAAGGATCTGTGAGACCTTGAATGCCGGTGTTCTGTACATGTTCCGGGATTGTGAATAGTCCCGCCTCGATCACCACCGTTCGCAGTCCGCCGCCAGTTTGCTTTTGACGAAACCAAATGTGCTCGGCGATCGCTGCGCCAAACGTTCCGCCCCCAATCACGATCACATCGAAGGGCCGGCCACCGCTGCTTTTCCAAACGTTGATCTCGGTAAGATCATTACAGAGATACCGACCTTGAACGTCCTTCGTGAAAGATGTCCTCTCTGTCCCCTTCGGCATGTAACACCTCCTGTTTGGAACACTGCCAGTTTTGTTCCAGTCAGCAACAGCCTTTCACATGTCGCGATGAGCGCTCGCACAGATCCGATCGCATTCGTGCGATCCACGGAAGGTGCGCTAGATTAGAGCCGGTGTTGGTGAATGCATTTCGCGACCGAATTCTGGTTGACCCGCTTGTGCTTTCAGCACGCGCTCGGGGGCATTTACCTCATCGCGTTTCTGATTGCAGCTAATCAATTCATCCCGCTGCTGGGCCAACGCGGACTGCAACCGGTGCGGCTGTTCGTGCGTCAAGTCCCGTTTCGCCGTGCGCCGAGCGTGTTCTACATCAACTGCTCCGATCGCTTCATCACGGCAGTGATCTGGTGCGGCATCGCCCTGTCGTGTTTCGCCATCACAGGTTTCTCGGAATCGTTCGGATTCAGCGTGTCGATACTCACATGGGCGTTGCTTTGGATGATTTACCTCTCGCTCCTGAATGTGGGCCAGACGTTTTATGGCTTCGGCTGGGAAACCATGCTGGCCGAGACCGGTTTCCTCGCGATTTTTCTCGGCTCAGCCGATACACGCCCGCCGGTGGTGTTAATGTGGCTAATCATCTGGGTGCTTTTCCGCACGATGTTCGGGGCGGGCATGATCAAGGTGCGTGCGGACCGGTGCTGGCGAGATCTCACCTGCCTTTTTTATCATTACGAAACGCAGCCGCTGCCGAACCCTCTCAGCTGGTATTTGCATCATGCGCCGCGCTGGTTCCACAAAGCCGGCGTGTTGTTCAATCACTTCACTGAGCTCATCGTGCCATGGTTCTACTTCGCCCCCGCGCCGCTCTGCTACTGGGCTGGCGCAATTAGCATCGTGTTTCAAATCACGCTGATCTTGAGCGGCAATCTCTCCTGGCTCAATTACGTCACAATCGTGCTTTGCATTCCATGCCTCGACGATCGATTCCTTGCGCGGTTGCTCTCGATCCCCCACTCTGTGCCAGCGCACCTGAGTCTGCCCCACGCAATCGTCGTCGGTCTCGTTACGGCGATTGTGCTTGCGCTCAGTTGGCGACCGGCGCGCAACTTGTTTTCGCGCCGGCAATTGATGAACGCCAGCTTCGAGCCGTTGCACCTGGTCAATACCTATGGCGCATTCGGCGCGGTCACGCGCGAACGACTCGAGGTCGTGATCAAAGGCACTGATGCAGAATTTCCTGATGCTTCAGCCCAATGGTGCGAGTATGAGTTCAAAGGAAAACCCGGCGACGTAATGCGGCCGCCTTGCATCGTCTCGCCGTATCATTGGAAGCTCGACTGGCAAATGTGGTTCGCCGCCATGTCGCGGCCGGAATTTCATCCATGGGTCTTCGCGCTCGTCCAACGACTTCTTGAGGGCGAAAACCGAATTCTGCGCCTGTTCGTACGCAACCCATTCCCCAACGCGCCGCCAAGGTTCATCCGCGCGGATTGGTATCGCTACCGCTTCACGAAGCCAGGTGAACGCGGCTGGTGGACGCGCACATTCGTGGCTGAATACATGCCGGCACTCACGCTCCGTCGCACACCCGAGGCAAATGCTGTTCGCGAATAATGACCTGTAATGTGACGCAGCGTCTGGGTGCCGTCGCGCTGCTATGCGGTTTATGTGCCGGAGTAAGCGGGAGAATTTCTCGATCCTGAGCCCTCGTACTTCGGCCGGGCTGTGAACTTTTATATATTTAATTCGATCACGACTGCTGAATGATCTGAGGCTCCTTCCTTGGAAGATGTTATCTCGGGATACGTCTCCCACAGAGTAGGACGTGTTACGCGGCTACCCCACAAGCCTTTCCGGAAAACCCGCCCAGCTGTGTAGTACGGTTGCAGGCTCCGCGAAATGAAAATGTAGTCCAACCGATTTCGCAAGCCGCAGGAGTCGAATGTTCCCGGGCGGTTACCGACATCAAACCCCGCTAAAGAGTAGCAGTCGATTAATGGGCTGTTATTCTCGAAGAGAGCTGCGAGGTTCGGCGCCTGACCGCCAGCGACGGCCGGCCCTTCATTTAGATCTCCCAGAACAACAACGTGCGCACCTGCCTCAACGAGCTCATCAACGATCTGACGAACGGCGTCTGCCTGTCGTTTGCGCTTCGCTCCGCCGCCTCCCGACTGGGACTTAAAGTGATTCACGAGGACATGGATAACCACGCCATTCGGTGTTCGTACTTGGTACTCCGCGCAGTCCCGGCTGAAAATGAGCCCTTGCGCATCAGTCTTATCGACGTTAGAGCGGATCGACGTAATCTCACATGTGTCGCGCGTCATGATGGCAACGTCGATTCCTCGGTCGTCATTCCCGTCGATGAGCATCACATGGCGATACAATTCACCGAGCAAATCACGGTTGAACCGGACTAGGGCCGGTCTGTCTTCGACCTCGACCAATCCGAAGATGTCGGCCCCGATGTCCTGGACCACCCTGGCCGTCATACGCGTGGCGGTTTCATCGACTGCCTCTTTGGCGAGTTCGATCCAGCCGATCCAATTACCGCGTCCGTTTGCTATGATTTCTACATTTTGGGTCTGATCGGCCGGCTCACGGTCAAACGTACCCCGATTTTTTCGAAGCCACGCCCAGTTGGGATCTGGTGTCTGATTGCGGCGAATTGCTCCAGTCACCTGGTTCACGGTGTAGATGTCCAGCACAACGAAAAGATCGCGGATTCGTATTTTGTCAGTTGCGCTGTAGTTGGGCTTTTGAAGCAGCGCGCTGACTTCCTGGTAGGCATTGAGCACTGGCTCGCCAACACCCCAGTCAGACAAGCCAAAGACTTTCGGCCGGGCGAAAAGATTCTCAACATTGAACGACGCGATGCTGATCATAGAGATGGCACCTCCTGCAATAGTTTGGGCGTGTTCCAATGTTCATACATTCTTTGAGCGCCGTTGGGCAAGCTCGGTTGATCCTCAATTCCACCGCGGGTCGGGCAAGCCGCCTTGAAGGTGGAACCGCGCAACCTCCATCTGGCCGCGAATTCCCGGAATCAGCATGAGCACGCCCGTATCAGCATCCTCAAAGTAGAAGAACAACACAATTCGTCCGTCCGCCTGCGCGTTTCCGTGAACGAACCGGTGTTCTCGCAAATACGACACCAGCGCGCTCTCCACGTCCACGCGACGCCCCATGGCTTTCGAGACCACGATGTTCAGCACGGCTAACAGATGCGGCATCTGTTCCGGTTCGGAAGCGCCCACAAATGCGACGTCGCCCGCAAATTCCTCAAGAAAATAACTCACCGCCAGTTCGTAGTTCGTTCGGTGCAGCATCCGCTCGCGAAGCACACCAAGGTGATGCGGAAAATTTTGCGAGGCGGAATTCATGCGTGTTACGGAACGAGGAAAATCTTTCCTGTATATGGGTCTTTCACCGCGGATCCCGGCGCAAAGCCGCTCACGTCAATGTAATTTGCCTCGGGTAAATAAGGACTGGTGACTATGCCTTTCCGGCCTGGGACCGGAATTCCATAGGGCATATCTCCTTTTGCCTGAGGCGCGGCTGAAGCCCGCAGGACGACCGGAGGAAGCTTCTCTTTTTGGGCAGGCGGTGGTGGCTCCTCGAGTAGAGTCGGCGTTGCCTGGGCAACATTTGATTCTTGAGAAGTGCCTCGTTTGGAAGCCCGCGTTTTCTTGCCTGGACCAGGTGTAGGCTGAGGATGGAAAGCTTTCGAAATTGATTGGCCAACTTTCTTGAAAAAATCTCCCACCGGATCCGCGTTTGCTGACCATCCGCTCAAAAAGAAGAGGGCCACCACTGGCAGGCAAATCCAGCGCGAACCAATGAAACGGTTAATTCGGTGTCCAGGGTTCAATGTGAAGGCAGGATTTTCCCTCAGGATAATGGCCTAAGAGAAGAAAAATTTTTCTGCGCAGCGATTTTTTTTGGCGCCTTTATCAAAACGGATAATGCAACCGGATCAACTGCGGTTTATCGCCCGCCAGTACGGCAAAGATTTCCGTGTAATCGTCGTCAGGAATATTAATCGGGGTTGTGATCCCGAGGGCTTTCATCAAGTCAGGAATCGTGTTGCCATGGCCAACGACCAGCGCGTTGCCGTTCAATGCACGTAATTTCTCGACAAGTGCGCCAATATCATTTGCCGGAACCATTGTGGGACTGACATGCACGGCTTTCGCTGTGGGTGCCGCAGTTTCCTGCGCGCGTTTGAATTCGGTAACGAACATAGACGTAATCTGTGAATCTTTCAGAATCTGCGCTAACGCATCCGCGCGTTTTTGTCCGTGAGGAGATAAGTCAGGGTCATTACCGCCAGTGTTCGCCTTCTCTGCGTGACGAACGACGAAGACAACCGGTGCAGCGTTGGCGTCCGTTGCCAGCAACAAGGGAATCGAAACGATGAATGCGAGGCACGGAATCAGAATAATCGTTTTCATCGGTGTAATCAGTATAGTCGCGGCATGTTGAAAACTATCCCAATTCTTATCCTCCTGGCATCAACTGCTTTTGCACAGGATTCAGCGAAGGATGAAACGCAGGTCTGGAGCTTGGAGAAAGCGTATTGGGAATACGTGAAAGACAATAACCTGGAGAGGTATCACGCGCTTTGGCACGAGAATTTTCTCGGTTGGCCATTTATCAGTTCGGCGCCTGTGCGGAAGGATCACATCACCGACTGGATCACTGCAAACACTTCCAAAGGCATCAAGCTCCAGTCGTACTCCATCGAGCAACTCGCCATTCAGGTAACTGGCAACATCGCGCTCGATCATTATCGAATCAAAGCTAACTGGGCCAATAAAGAAGGAGCCGAAGTCAGGACCGACGCATTGCGGATCACGCACACGTGGATCCGCACTCATGGGACCTGGCAGATCATCGGCGGCATGTCAGCTCCCGTGAATGCGAACGGTAAGTAGAACTGATTACCGATCACTGATCACTGATAACATCTAAAATGGCCTCAGTAGTTTTTCTTCGTGCAGTGAACGTTGGCAAGGCCAATCGATGCCAACCAGCCCTGATCGCGAAGCAGTTGTCGAAGTTCGGCGTCATAAACATCGGCGCGGTCGGCACGTTTGTGGTCCGCGAAAATGTTAGCGAATCAGCGCTCCGCGCTGGAATCGCCAAGAGGTTGCCGTTCAAATGCGAGATCATGATTTGTCCGGCGCGCGACATCATAAGGCTCGCATCGAAGGATCCGTTCTCACGGCAACCGTCGAGCCCAGACATAACTCGGTTCGTGAATGTGCTGGCCAAACGACTTCCCTCGCCTCCTCCTCTGCCTCTTAGTCTGCCATCGGAAGACGACTGGCTGATCAAGATCATCGGGATCCAAGACAGATTCGTCCTCGGGCTGTACCGACGGCAGATGAAGACGATTAGCTATCTCGGCAAAATCGAGAAGCTTATCGGCGTTCCTATGACGACCCGCAACTGGAATACGATCGAGAAAGTCGCAAAAATTCTTTTGGAAGATTAACGTCGATTCTTGTAGGGCGTTTCTGCGAAACGCCTCGGCATCTGGCACAGACGCCCTACAGATTTCTTTGTCCGCTCAGCGCGAGCTAGTACAAGATCGACGGCAGAAACGCGCCGGCCGGTTCGTTGTACAGCCCCTTGCTCATCAAAGTCATTGGTTGCGTGACTCGTAAACCGTTGCCTAGACACCAGCGAAACAGTTCCCCGTTGCGCGTCGGGAGAAGAAAGCCTGGACCGGCGAACTCCTTTGCTGCGCCGATCAGTGCCTTCAGATCATTGTTCGTCTCACCCACTGCGTGACCAAAGAATCCGATGATCGTAGCATAACCAGTGATTTGTCCGTCGCGCTCGACCACAATTGCGGTGCCACGCGTAATCGCCTCGCGCAATTCTCCGCCGCGATCGTGGCCGTGCACTGCTCGGCACACACGGTTGCAGCTCTCGAGGTCAGCTTCGGTCGCGGGCCTGACAACATGACCGTCGATAGAACTCCCGAGCGCGTTCCCCTGCATGCATGCCAGATGTTCGCGCACGTCATAGCCAAGCTTGGCATATAAAGAAAGCGATCGCGTGTGAAAGCCAGCCTGAATCAACCGGACACCGGCAAAATTCTTCTCTGAGGCGCGCTGATGCACTGCTTCCATTAGACGCTGGCCAATCGCGCGATTCTGCACCGTTGGGTCGACTGTAATCGGCCCAACACCCGCAATCGTGTTACGTTCGTCGAGAAAATTGCTGCCCACAATCCGTCCATCGATTTCCGCGACGACGGAATAAAACTTTGGATGCGCGAGCATCCACGTTAATAAACCAATCGCTACTTCCGGTGCCGGAAAGTCCGGCGCAAAACCATGTGCCTCCGAGATCGTCCTAAAAGCATCGTAACAGATCCTGCCGCAAACCTCCGCATCCGCGGGTGTGCCCGACCGAACTTTGATGTTCATGTATTGTGTAATGATTGTAGCTCACGCACCTCGCAACCTTCAAATCGTGCACGAAAGTCGCCTAACGTTGCCACCGAATGAAAACAAGTAGGCTTGAAGCGTTCAGCGACGGGGTCCTTGCCATCATCATCACGATCATGGTGCTGGAACTGAAAGTGCCGCACGCGGTTGAGCTTGCCGCATTGAAGCCACTGCTACCGGTGCTTTTGAGCTATGTACTAAGTTTTATTTATCTGGGCATTTACTGGAACAATCATCATCATCTTTTCCAAGCCACGAAACAGGTCAGCGGCGGAATTCTCTGGGCAAACCTGCATTTGTTGTTTTGGCTGTCGCTCTTTCCTTTTACCACGGGGTGGATCGGCGAGAACGGGCTAGCTGCCGTTCCCACCGCCGTATATGGTTTCGTTCTACTGATGGCAGCAATCGCTTATTATGTTCTCGAGCGCGCTATCATTGCCAAAGAAGGTCGCGACTCCCTTCTGGCGCAGGCCGTTGGCAGGGATTGGAAGGGCAAACTCTCCCCTCTACTTTATTTCGCTGCCATCCCACTCGCGTTTGTCAGTCCGTGGATTGCCGGCGGACTGTACGTATTCGCCGCGCTCCTCTGGTTGATTCCTGATCCTCGGATCGAGCGCAAGCTGAAGAAACGCGAAGAGTAAGGCCCCAACGCTCTCCCGTTTGACGAGGTCGAACGCCAGATTGTTCGCTAGAATATCTGACGCGTAGCCCGGGAGAGGATTTCGTTCACATCCACTTCGTTGAACGTCACCGGTCGCCCATCACTTGTCATTTCGTTATCGTCCCGTCATCTGCTCCAAATGTTCGGGATACCTGGCTCCTTGGACTTCGATTTGTGAAGCAGCGCTTTCGATCTCGCGCAGATCGTCTCGCGTCAGTTGGATCTCGACGGCTCCAAGATTCTCTTGCAGTCGCTTCAGTTTTGTTGTGCCCGGGATTGGAACAATCCACGGTTTTTGCGCCAGCAACCACGCCAGTGCAATCTGAGCAGGCGTCGCGTTCTTTCGTTTTGCGATCTCGCCTAACAAATCCACCAACGCGCGATTCACTTTGCGCGCCTGGGGCGTGAAACGAGGGAGCGTGTTACGGAAATCGGTGCTATCGAACGCAGTGTTTTCGTTCATTTTTCCAGTGAGAAATCCGCGGCCCAAAGGACTGTATGGAACAAATCCGATCCCAAGTCCCTCTAGTACTGGCAACACTTCGTCTTCAGGTTTTCGCCACCAAAGTGAGTACTCATTCTGGATTGCTGTGACGGGTTGAACGGCGTGGGCGCGACGGATCGTCTGCGCTCCTGGCTCGGAAAGTCCGAAATGCTTCACCTTGCCTTCGTGAATCAATTCCTTCACCGCACCAGCCACGTCTTCAATCGCGATCTCCGGATCAACACGATGTTGATAGAACAGATCAATAACGTCCGTCTTGAGTCGTGTTAGCGAAGCTTCAGCAACTTCTTTGATGTGCTCTGGCCGGCTGTCTACACCGATGGACCGACCGCTCTTCGGATCGAGTTTGAATCCGAACTTCGTGGCAATCACCACTTGCTCGCGAAACGGAGCGAGGCCTTCGCCCACGAGCTCTTCGTTCGTGAACGGACCATAAACTTCAGCAGTGTCGAAAAATGTGACGCCGCGTTCCACCGCTGCGTGCAGAAGCGAGATCATTTCCTGTTTATTTTTCGGCGGGCCGTATCCAAAGCTCATCCCCATGCAGCCGAGTCCGATTGCCGACACTTCCAAGCCGCTCTTTCCAAGTTTGCGCTTTTTCATTCTGAGACGGGGAATTTGTTAATGTATCAGGGCGTGACCATCACCTTGATGGCTTCCCGAACGTTCATTGCGCGGTAACCGTCCGGAACGCCGTCAATGCTCACCGTCCGATCGAACACTCGACCCGGTTCGATCTTGCCTTCAAGAACGTCCGGCAAGAGGTCCTCGATATAAGCACGCGCCGGAGCAGGTCCGCCGCCGACCGTCACATTGTTGTAAAACGCTGGCTCCGATCCTGGAATCGTCTGCTCCTGCGGAACGCCGACGCGCCCCACCGCGCCACCCGGACGAGCGATGCTGATCGCGGTATTTATTGCTTGTTCAAGCCCGACGCATTCCAGCACTGAGTGGGCGCCATAGCCACCGGTTAGTTCGCGCACTCGCTCCACCGCCGCGTCACCTCGCTCACTCACAACGTCTGTCGCGCCGAAATCCTTGGCGAGGGCAACGCGGTCGGCATGCCGTCCCAGAATAATAATCTGCTCAGCACCCAATCGCTTAGCAGCAATTACGCCGCACAATCCCACAGCTCCATCGCCGACAACCGCGACAGTCTTTCCTGGCGTCACCCTCGCGATGATCGCAGCGTGGTGTCCGGTGCCCATCACGTCCGAGAGTGTGAGTAGCGATGCCATAAGCGCGTCGTCCGCGTGTGCGCGAAGCGGAAAGAGCGTTCCATCTGCCAAAGGAATCCGTACGGCCTCGGCCTGTGCTCCGGCAACCTCTGTGGTGCCGAAAAATCCGCCGTGAACGCACGACGTTTGAAGGCCGTCATGGCAAAATGCGCATGTGCCGTCGGAGAACGCGAACGGCATGATAACGAAATCACCGCGTTTAATCCTTCGGACGTCTGTGCCGACGTCTTCGACTACACCTATCGCTTCGTGCCCCATCACGCGACCGGTGTCGCTGCGTTCCATTTTTTGATAAGGCCACAAATCGCTTCCGCAAACGCACGCGCGGGTAACGCGAATGACGGCATCAGTCGGCTCGATGATTTGCGGGTCGGGCACGTTCTCGATCCGAACGTCGCCAGCGCTATACATCACAGTTGCGCGCATAATGCTTCTTCTATTCGATCGCAGTCCTGGCGATCGTCAGTTGACCCAAAATCCTACTATCACTCCGATTTCAGCGAAGCCATGTCGATCGAGAAGCGGTATTTTACGTCCGACTTGAGCAATCTCTCGTATGCTTCGTTGACCTTTTGAATAGGAATCACTTCGACATCAGCGGTGATGTTGTGCTTGCCGCAAAAATCGAGCATCTCCTGCGTCTCGGCGATTCCTCCAATGGCGGAACCGGAGAAACTGCGTCGACGCATGATCAGGCTAAACGCAGGTACATCGAGGGGTTCTGCGGGAGCGCCGACCAAAGTAAGATTGCCGTCAACGCCAAGTAAGTTGAGATAGGCGTTGATGTCGTGGGCGGCTGATACCGTATCAATGATAAAATCGAAAGTTCCCGCGTTCTTTTGCATCTCATCGGCATTGCGCGAAACGATGACTTCATCGGCACCGAGTCGGAGCGCATCGTCCTTCTTGTTAGGTGAGGTGGTGAAGACGGCGACGTGAGCCCCGAACGCACGACCAAACTTCACGGCC
>JBKOYE010000108.1:0-8062 GCA_046725275.1 Verrucomicrobiota bacterium | reverse complement strand
GAATTTCTGGGTCAGCCGCCGAACGCTTCGTCGCACGGCTATCAGATCGACCACATCCTGGAGTTCTGTCATTGGTTCATGGGCGCGCTGTTTATCGGCTGGTCGGCTTTTTTCATTTACGTGCTGTTTCGGTTCCGTAAGCGCCGTCAGCCGGGTGCGGATCACCGGGGCGTGCGGAGCGGCATTTCGACGCATCTGGAATTTTCAGTTGTCCTGATTGAAGCGGTGCTGCTGCTCGGGTTCGCGATCCCGTTGTGGGGGAAGCGTGTGAATCAGTTTCCGCCGGGGAAAGAAGCGCTGCTTGTGCATGTTGTCGCGCAGCAGTTCAGCTTCAATTATCACCTGGCCGGAGCGGACGGACAGTTTGGCCGGCGCGACATCGGCTTCGTCTCCAACTCAAACCCGCTCGGCATCGACCCAAATGATCCAGCTGGCAAAGACGACATCGTCACGACGGGCGAACTTCATGTGCCGATTGATAGGCCGGTGATCGCGGAGCTTTCCTCGAAGGACGTGATCCACGATTATTTTGTGCCGGACATGCGCATCGCGGGCGACGCGATCCCCGGCTCGCTCATTCCAATCTGGTTCACGCCAGTCAAGACCGGAACCTATGAAGTGGTTTGCGCCCAGTTATGCGGCCTCGGCCATTACGGAATGAAAGGCACACTCGTGGTCGATACGCCGCAGGATTATCAGGCGTGGCTGAAAGAACGCGCCGAACTCGCCGGAACACAAACAACTCCGCCCGCACCGACGCAGCGCCGGCCCGGCGAACCGCCCGTGGGGCCTACGCCCGGCACGATTCCGGCGCCCGGCGGGCCCGCGCCTAAAAATGCTGGCGAGCAGCAGCAACAAAACCTGCCCGCGACCGCTGCATCTCCAAGTCCCGGCGGATAATCCGCTTTCTGTAGCGGCGCTCTATGAGCGCCGGATTATCAATGGGGCAGTCGATGTCAGCAAACTCGGCGGTCACAGACCGCCGGTCCAGCAAATGGCTGAACCGATTCGCGTGGCTGACATGCGTCGCCACGCTGCTGCTCATTTGCAGTGGCGGAATGGTTACCAGTAAAAACGTCGGTCTCGCCGTGCCGGATTGGCCGACCACCTTCGGCTACAACATGTTTCTGTTCCCGGTCTCGAAGTGGATCGGCGGAATTTTGTTCGAGCACACACACCGTTTGATGGGCTCGCTCGTGGGATTTCTCACGATCATCCTCGCGGTGTGGCTCTGGTTATGCGAAGACCGACGTTGGGTTCGTAACATCGGCGTAATAGCGCTCATCGGCGTCATTTTGCAGGGAATTCTGGGCGGTCTTCGCGTGACCATGATGAAAGATCAAATCGGCATCTTTCACGCCTGTGTCGCGCAGGCTTTTCTCGGGTTGCTGGTTGTTATCGCTCTGGTGACAACCAGGTTTTGGCGATCGCTTGCGGATCAGGATTTTGATTCACAAAGATTTTTGCCAATCAAAACGCTCGCGGTTGCAATCACGGTTGCGATTTACATTCAGCTGGCGCTTGGCGCGACGATGCGACATCAGCATCGCGATCTCGCCATTTTGGATTTTCCCACGGCAAACGGCGTGTGGATTCCCGATACAAGCGCGACGGCCTTGACCAAGATCAATGCGTGGCGCGACGCCCGCGCCTTGTCGGACGTGACTGCGTTCCAAATCTGGCTGCAAATGGCGCACCGCTTTCTCGCGTTGATCATCGCTATCGCAATAACCGCGTTTTGCGCCCGCGTCTGTAGAGAAGCGCGCAATTTCGCTTCGCTGAAACGATTATCAATCCTTTGGGTCGCTTTGGTTTTTTCTCAGATTGCACTCGGTGCCTGGGTCATCTGGAGCAACAAAGCCGCGGATGTCGCCACCGCGCATGTCGCGCTTGGTGCCCTGATGCTATCTTTCGGTGTGAGCATCAGCGCGATCTGCTGGCGAATTTCCCAAACGCAAGCAGGACGTCCGGCAGCCGCCGGACCGGGCGCGCCGCACAGCGAACCAGTCCCCGCATGAAAACGGCCGCCATTGAAACTCCAACTGTTGCGGCTCCGCGCCATCGCTTCGTGAGCGATCTCGCCGAGCTCATTAAAGCGAGACTGACGCTGCTCGTTCTGCTTACAACAGCGGTGGGTTTCTATCTCGGATCGGAACCGCCGATTGATTACCGCGCGCTTTTTCACACCGTTTTTGGGACGGCAGCGGCAGCGGCGGGCGCAGCCGCTCTGAATCAATGGTGGGAGCGCAGAGCCGACGCGCTCATGCGTCGCACCAAAACCCGGCCGATCCCCGCTGGGCGCATGTCGCCACTGGAAGCGCTCGCGCTCGGCACGGGACTGTCGGTCTTTGGCGTGGTATATCTGGCGATCGTTTGCAATGCGTTGAGCGCGGCGCTCACGGCAATAACGATCGCGATTTACATTTTTGCATACACGCCTTTGAAGCGCGCCAGCACCTCTAACACAGCCGTTGGCGCAATTCCGGGCGCAATCCCTCCGATGATCGGCTGGGCGGCCGCGCGCGGGGATATTGGTGCTGGGGCATGGAGTCTTTTTGCCATCGTGTTCTTATGGCAAATGCCGCACTTTTTCGCCATCGCGTGGATGTGCCGCGAAGATTATGCGCGCGCCGGGTTCCGCATGATCTCAAGCGACGATGCCAGCGGCGAACGAAGCGCCAGCCAGAGCGTATTTTTCTGCATTCTGCTACTGATCCTCGCTGGCCTACCCGCGTTTCTTGGGATTGTCAGTTACGTTTATCTCGCAATCGAGCTTCTGCTCGGTGCTTTGTTCGTGGCCGTGGCGATGCGTTTCTTGCGCCTGCGTACACAAAGCGCCGCGCGTTTACTTTTCATCGCATCGATTGCGTATCTTCCGCTGCTTTTGGCAGCCCTGGTTCTTACGAAATTGTGAACACGACTTCTGCCACAAAGAATCGTGCCCCGGGACGCGGCGGCATCGCGTGGAAGGTCACCCTGATTCTTATCCCGATTGTCACGCTGGGGATCTTGCTGTGGTTGCGCAACGTCGAGGTGGCGGCTCTGCGCCAGCGCAACATTTCCTCCCATGGGACCGTGCCCGCTTTTCAGCTTACGAATCAAAACGGACAACCGTTCGGGTCAGCGCAGTTATCTGGTAAGATTTGGATCGCAGACTTTATCTACACCACGTGTCCGGGGCCCTGCCCGATGATTAGCAGCCGGATGAGTGAATTGCAAAAGCCACTGGAGAAAACCGACGTGCACTTAGTGTCGTTCAGTGTCGATCCTGAAAAAGACACACCGGAAGTTTTGCGTGGGTACGCAGAGAAATTACAGGCCGAGCCAGGACGCTGGGATTTTCTCACCGGACCGAAATCTGCGATCTACAAACTTTCGCATGACGGTTTCAAACTTGCGGTGTCCGATGGAAGCGATGCGCAAGGAATTCCCGTGCACAGCACGCGCATGGTGCTGGTGGATCGACATGGCCAAATCCGCGGCTATTACGATGCGACTGAACCCGAAGCGATCACGAAACTACTCGCCGATACAAACCATTTGCTGCGCGAGCAGCCGAAATAATTGTAGCCGTCGGGTTGTTCGCGACGAGCGCTTCGCGCAGCGAACCGGCTACAGTCTAACCCACCGGTTCGGGCCCGCTGCTAGGCCCTTCGTCGCAAACCATGCTCAGATAATCGCGGTATTCATTCTTCGGTAGGCCATCGATGATTCTTTCGAGATTGGCTTGCGTGATGAACCCCATCCGAAGCGCGACTTCCTCAAGACACGCAATTTTCAAACCCTGCCGGTGTTCGATCGTGGCAATGTAATTGCTGGCTTCGAGCAGGGTTGTTGTGGTGCCGGTATCGAGCCAGGCCATGCCTCGGCTGAGCAGTTTCACATGCAGTTCGTTCTGCTTAAGATACAGCAAGTTTAGATCAGTAATCTCCAGTTCGTTACGTGCTGATGGACGCAATGTCCGGCAAAGATCAACGACCTGGTTGTCATAGACGTACAACCCGGGCACAGCGAAATGGCTTTTCGGTTGCTTCGGCTTTTCTTCGAGGCTGATTGCTCGGCCGTCGGCGTCGAACTCGACTACGCCGTAACGCTCCGGGTCGCGTACTTGATAGCCAAAAATGCACGCGCCACGCTCGAAGGCGAGCGCGTCTCGATAGAAATCGAGTTTTCCATAAAAAATGTTGTCGCCCAGAATCAGCGACGCGCCGGAGTCGCCGATAAATTTCGCGCCGATCAAAAACGCTTGCGCGATTCCTTCCGGCTTCGCTTGTTCAGCGTATTCAATCCGAATGCCGAGCTGCGTGCCGTTGCCCAGATAATCTTGCAGCATCGGCAAATCTTTTGGCGTTGAGATGATCAGCACCTCACGCAACCCGCCAAGCATCAAAATCGCCAGCGGATAGCAAATCATCGGCTTGTCGTAAATCGGCAAAAGCTGCTTGCAGACGATTTTCGTCAGCGGGTAAAGACGTGTCCCCGCACCGCCGGCGAGCAGAATGGCCTTTTTCATTTTCGATGTCCAATTTTCGATTTTCGATCGGTGCTGCTCCAGCGCAAAAGGAGCTCCGTCCATTGCTGCCAGAAAGGCGAGCCTGTCGTCAAATCGATAGGAGTCTTTTGAGTGATTAGTCCGAGCGTTTTCCGCGGCGCGGAGCGGAACGTCGTTTTGTCCAAAAGGAACGATCCATCGAACTGCTCGACCAATTTCCGACTGCTCAGACGACCGCCTGTGCATTCGGACAACGCGTTCTCGATCCACTCGCGCGGTAATTTCGATCGCGGCTCGATCATGGCGCTTACCGTCACTCCGAGGAATTTCTTTAATATGAGCACGCAAACCAGCGCACGGGAAGTCGTGGCGTGAATGTGCGATACGTTTTGCTCTTGAAGCAATTTCCGCAACACGAGCGCGAACCGCGCCTGCCGCAGGAAAATTGCGCCAGGCACTCGGCTACTTTGTTGTGCCCGATCTTCTTCCAATTGCTGCGCCAGACTGGGGTTTGCGCGCCATTCCGCTTCCAGCACCATCGCGTCAGGAAGAAATTCGAGCGACGCTGCGATTTGTTGCATCTGGCGATTCAGCCGCGCACCCGGATTGAATTCACTCACGAAAGGAACGATCGGCACACTGCGTCGCTTCATCTCCGCAAGCTCGCGTTCCAGGAGCGGCAATTCGGGATCCGGCCAGCGATCGATCAGATAGGCGACCTGTAGCGCCGGTGCGGCCACTGACAGGAACATAGGGCTCTGCCCTGTGCGCCCAGCGGAGATGTTCTCCGCTGTTCCCGATGCAGCGGGTTGCAAACCCGCTGGGCGCAGAGACTGCAAGTCTATGTTCCGACGTTTGCGCACGCTTTCTTGCAGCATCGTAGCCAGCGGCGTAACCGTCTGCTCAATTCGGAAATGCTGCTCAATTCGCGCACGCCCGGCCCGACCGTAGCCCAATCGCAAATCAGGGTCGCGCAGTAACTGCTCAAGCGACTGCGAAAGCGCAGACGTATCGCCGGGCGAAACCAACATGCCCGTCTCGCCGTGCACGACCAATTCGGGAATTCCAGCGAGACGAGTGGAAACTACCGGTCGCGCCGAGGCCATGGCTTCCAGAACCACAGTTGGAAAAACGTCAGTGGCTCCTTGGGCGTCGGTCGTCGAAGCCAACGCGAAAAGGTCGGCGGCTCGAAGCTTTTCCAAAACTGCGTTTTGCGACAGCGAACCGAGCAAATGCACTCGCGAGGAAAGATCCAACTGCTCGATCTTTGCCTGAAGCGTCTCGCGCAGCGGACCATCGCCAATTATTTCGCAGACGAAATCGATTCCGCGACGAACAAGCTCGGCGCAAGCGTCGATGAGATCCGCGAAACCTTTGAATGCAACCAACCGGCCGACGCTCACGATGCGCGGGATGCGATTACCGTTGGCCGAACCGCGTGCCGAAAAACGCTCGAGATTGATTCCGTTGTAAACACGGTGAATTTTCACCGCGGAATCCGGGCAGCGCTGGCAAAGCAAGTCACGGCTGTAATCGGTTTCAGCGGCGACAAATTCCGCCGCGGCACAAATCTCGCGCAACAGATCGTCGCTGCCGAGGTCCTTCATAAAATCTTGGCCGTGTGCGGTGACGCTGAATGGAATCCCTGAAATTTGTTTGAGGAAAAGCGCGGTATGGGCTGCGCGGTTTGCGAAATGAACGTGCACATGATCCACGCCCGTCCGCGCAAAGAAATCTGCGAAGTAAAGGGCATTGCGTGCGCGCAGTTCTGCCTTGGCCTCGGGCCCATATTTGTCGTTGTGCTGCTCGACCAGACCATGCGGCCATTTGCGGGCAATTTTCGCGTTCCGCTGGAGGATCCTTAAAATCTCCTGGGGCGGCGCATAGTGAATTGCCGCTCGTAACCTTGCGATGTATTCATGGCGCAAGCTGGTAAGCGGCGGATAGACTGATCCAATCACGAGTTCGATGCCGCGCTGTTCCAACGCCAGCATCTCCGCATCGCAAAAAGTCTGCGAGATTACCGGATAACGGGAATAGAGATAGCCAAGCCGCACAGCTTTTATGTCGTTTATGTCTCTTTTTGTCCCTCGTCTGCAAGGGACGTAAAGGACAAAAGGAATAAGAACGACCTACGAGAACCGCACGTCCTTGCCCGGGTCCATCTCGAAATCCAGCACCAGCGAATCCTCCGTGTTCGGCTTGATCACTTCCTCCGCAAACTTCACGTAGATCGGGTCTTCGCGGAAAATTGCGTATTTGTCCATCGACTCAAAATCGATGGCGATGAAGAATGGCCAATCCACTTCCGGATCGATCCGCTTGCCGCATTTGATGCTGAGGACCTCGGGAATTTTGAGGAGCTGCATCCGCGCGTTCATCATCATCTCCTCCACGCGGGCGGGTGTGACCTCCGGCTTCAGTCTGTAGAGAACGATATGGTGAACCATGAGGGTAAAGCTAATAGGCGTTTCCAACGCGCCGCGCAAGTGCGAATCGGTGCCCGTTTGTTCTGCCGATTGCATGCAAATTCCGAAACCTCCACTTCACGTGCGGCGACTTCTGCTTCATGGCGAGCTTGGGTAGCAGGTACGTATCATCGCCACGCATGGATTGACAATGCCAGGGGATTCGTATGGATTTATGCGCTGTACGTCTAAACAGCAGCGAAATGCATGTGCTCGATCAAAATGGCTGGCATTGTAGGTTCTGTGGTCATGCCCTTACAACAGAACCCCGCGCTGGTGAAGACAGCAATGTAATACTTTCGGTTCTGATTCCCGTACACAACGAAAGCGACCAAATAGCTGAGAATCTGGCGCTGATACAGGCCGAAGCATCGAAGCCAGGATTCCCAATGGAGGTTATTGCCATTGATGACGGCTCAACAGACAATACATGGCACGTTCTGCAAAGCATGGTTGAACAAATTCCCGGGCTGAAGATTCTCCGATTCAGTCGCAATTTTGGAAAAGAGGCAGCGATCTGCGCCGGGCTGGCATACTCATCCGGGCAGGCATGTATCGTGATAGATTCCGATCTGCAGCATCCTCCCGGGCTGATTCCCGAAATGGTGCGCCTTTGGCGAGAGGAGCATTGGGACATTGTCGAAGGCATTAAGAAAACCCGGGGGACTGAGCCGCTGATTAATCGAATCGGTGCGCGCTTCTTTTATCGGACGCTGAGCCGTCTTTCAGGTTATGACTTGTATGGGTCCTCGGACTTCAAGCTTCTCGACCGGAAAGTCATTGACTCATGGCTGGACATGCGTGAGCGCAACACCTTCTTCCGAGGCATGATTACCTGGCTCGGATATCGTCGAAAACAGATAACATTTTCGGTACCGCGACGACGATTGACGCAGTCACGCTGGTCATTTTTTGGTCTTTTTCGGCTAGCTATCGTCGCGATCACAGCGTTCTCATCCTTGCCCCTGCAGGTCGTCACTCTTCTTGGGGGGCTGTTCCTTCTTTGTGCAATTCTATTCTCAGCTTACGCGCTTGTTTTGTACTTCACTGGACTGGCGTTTCCTGGCTTTACCACCGTGATCATACTTGAGTTACTCATCGG
>JBKOYE010000098.1:0-5324 GCA_046725275.1 Verrucomicrobiota bacterium | reverse complement strand
CTCGCGGCCTGCTCGGCGGAATTTTCGGCGGCAGCGTGCGACGGAGATAATTGTAGCGGCGGTCTCTGGCCGCCGAAGCTGATGTAGCCACGGCCCTGTGGGCCGTCAGTACGACGTGGCTACAGAAAATCGCCGGACACGCGAAGCGCATCCGGCGATTTGAGTTATTTCTCAGTTTATGGAGTCGGCGCAGCCTTCGCTTCTTTCTTACCGCCCTTGCCCGCTTTCACTTCGACATTGGTGGCGGTCATTGTGTAGGTGACATGAACTTTGTCGCCAACCTTGACGTCGCCTGCGACCTTGGTGTTCGCATCGCGATTAATTTCCCAGCGGTCTTTCCCCTTCTGGACGACGATCATGGAATCATTCACTTCCAGGACCGGCCCTGTGACTTCATACGTTTTCGCTCCGGCGAAAGCCACGCTGCTAAAAGCGAGGCTGGCTGCGGCTAACAAACTAAATGCTGCTTTCATATTCATAATGACCGATTAGACCGCCTTCACGGCGTTCTATTCAAGCGTTTTTGCGCGATGTGTTGGCGTTTGTGAACGGCTAAGGGTCGATCGCGCTGCTTCATTACGCCCAATTCGAATTATTAACGGCCAGACGATGCTTCGTTCTTGTCCGGGCTTACCCCATGCGCTGCAAAGATCGTCAACGATTTGTTCCAACGGATCGCTGCCTCTGGCCGCGATGAACCGTTGAGTCGACGACCACGTTCGGAGATAGCCTAACAAATGGTCGAGATTCCAATGCGCGGTCATTTGGAAGGTGGGTGCGTCGATCTCGCCAAACGCAAAAGGGAGATTAACAAACTGCTCAACGAGTCTGCGTTCCGGCGGCCAGAACGGCCCGACCACTGCGTGATAATATCGGTTCACAACGTCATCGATTGCCTTTTCGATGTGCGACAGGTTGTAAGCTGATGCAGCCAGAATGCCATCGGGTTTCAAGACGCGCCGCGCTTCCGCGTAAAAGCGGTTTAGATCGAACCAGTGCAATGCTTGCGCGACCATGATCAGATCGATTGACTCTGATTCGATTCCGCTCTTCTCGGCGGGAGCGACACGATACTCGACTCTCTCATGTGACTGTGCGTTCGCGATCTGCGCCTCACTCGCATCGGTCGCAATGACGCGATCGAACACCGATGCGAGTCCAACCGCTCCTTGTCCATTCCCGGTGCCGCAATCCCATGCGAGGTGACGACTCGGCGCGATGCGAGCGAGATAATCGAATAGCTCCTGCGGATACCGCGGCCGAAACTTCGCATAACCTACCGCCTGCTTCGAAAAATGATCTTTGAAATTCATAGCAGCTGCGCTGTAGCGGCGGTTCTACTTATCGCGCGGCAGCCTTAGCAAAGGCGGATGACCGCCGACATTTGAAGTTGGACGTTGAGGTTCGGCGTTTCCTTTCTAGCGACCTTTCCGCCTCTCCTTCAGGGAGAGGACTGAGGTGAGAGTACCTGACTCGTCCCTCCCGCTTCGACTTTCATCGCGCTCATCACGTAAGTTACCGTTACGGTCGACCCGACTTTAAGCTGGGCTGAGCCTTTCGTCGTGGCTGGGTCGATGTCGAATTCGAATCGCTCCGTTCCTTTTTCCACAGTAACTTTGCTACCTGTCGCTTCCACGACGGTTCCGGTGATTTGATAAGTCTTCGCGCCGGCAGCAAGTACGGTCCCGATTAGCGCAAGACTAAGCGCTGCTAATAAACAAATAATTTTCAGATTCATACATTCGCGATAAGCCCGAACAATCCACGACGCAAGACTGCTGTAACGGCAGCCGTGCTTGCCGCGACTTTGTAGCGGCGCTTGTATCGAGCGCCGAATCAAATCCAGGTGTTCGCAGCGGCGAGCGCCTCTACAACAACTACTCTTTCGGCGGCCTTATCGCTCTTACGCCGACTCGAGCCAATGCGAGCGACGTACTCATTGTCCGCGCGTCAATCATCCGCCCTGTCATGTCGAGCGAAGTCGAGACATCTCTAGTTGTTACGCTCTATTCCTTGGGCGGCGTCGGAATCGCTCTCACGCCGACGCGAGCGAGGTACTCATCGGCCTGTAAGAGATCATCGCCTGCGCGCTCAACGATCTTCAGCAGATTATCCATCGACGAGACTTCCTCGAGCTGCTCGGTTAGGAACCACTGGAGAAAATTAATCGTTATATAGTCGTTCTCCTTTCGCGCGAGCTCGACAAGCCCGTTGATCTGGTTTGTGACGTGAATTTCCTGATCGAGCGACAATTTCACCGCATCGCGAGGGGTCTTAAACTTAGACTGTGGTGCCTGGATTGCGGGAATCACAACACAGCCGCCGGCGTCGACAACATACTTAATGAACCGCAGTGCGTGATCCTTCTCTTCCTCGGCTTGCTTGAAGAAATGCTGCGCCAATTGCGGCAACGCCTCCGCCGCGAAATGCGCCGCTATCGCAAAATATTGAAGCGACGCGCTAAATTCGTAACCAATTTGCTCGTTAATCGCGTCGATGACCGTTTGTTTTGTTAGCATCCAAGAGCTTACCGCGAATTGTGCGGATGCAAATCAATCCCGAGCGCATTGTCGATCTACGCTGCTAGGAGGGAGACCGCCGGGCGCGACGCGCGGTGCCCTGACCGGCAAATTTGATTGGCAAATGCAATTTCTCTGAACACGTTGCCCTTATGGCTGAGGAATATTTGAAAAAACATGATGAGCTTTGCGGCGGCATGAGCCGCCGAATATTTCTTCGTGCAAGCCTGGCAGGTGGAGCTTCGCTTTTGCTGGGAAAAGCGGCGCCACTGTTTGCGATTGCATCGGGGAATGATAATTCCATTTTCAGGCTCGGCGGAGATTTACCGGTTAATCGACTTGGATTTGGCGCGATGCGTCTAACGGGCGAGGGGATCTGGGGTTGGCCGCCAGACCGCGAGAACGCTCGGAAAGTTTTGCGACGTGCCGTGGAGCTCGGCGCGAACTTGATCGACACGGCGGACGCGTACGGACCTGAAACGGATGAATTACTCATCGCAGAAGCGCTTTATCCTTACCCCAAAGGGCTCGTGATCGCGACGAAAGGCGGTAACACCCGGCCCGGACCGGACAAGTGGGTACCGGACGGTCGCCCTGAATATCTCAAGCAATGCGTCGATAAAAGCCTGAAGCGATTAAAGCTTGAGCGCATCGATCTTTATCAACTGCACCGCGTCGATTCGAAGGTGCCGATGGAAGATTCGATAGGTGCGCTGAAGGAAGCACAGAGCGCTGGGAAGATTCGTCACATCGGATTATCCGAAGTCTCACCCGAGCAGGTGCAACGCGCGCGCAAGATTGTGCCGATCGCGACCGTGCAGAACCGCTACAACATCACTGACCGAAAATGGGACAATACCCTCGTATATTGCGAAAAAGAACAGATCGGCTTCATGCCGTGGGCGCCGGTCGGAGGAAGCAGGGGAATGAACAGCGCTACTCTCGAAAGAATTGCGAAGGAACACGGCATAAGCATTTATCAACTTGGGCTCGCGTGGCTGCTGCATCGATCCCCGGTGATGCTGCCGATTCCAGGCACATCATCGCTCGCGCACTTGGAGGAAAATATGGCGGCGCGAAAAATACAGCTCAGTCCGGAAGAGTGGAAGACTATTGACGCGCTAGCGAGCCAGGCGTGATTTCGGCAGGAGCATGAAATCAGATGTCCTGCGCGCGCGCGGAAACATCGTCTGATCGCGTTACTCTTCGCTGCGGAAACTTCCGGTGACCTCGCGCAGCAGTTGATTTTGTTTTTGCCACCTCGATTTCAGTGTCCATGCGAGGATTTGTTCGAAGTGATCGCCGTCGTCCACGGTGGTGTGAAGGAAAACAACGTTGGTTCCCTTTTCGGTTCCGGTTAGTTCGTCCTGCAAGGCTGGATGACTATCGATTGTCAGCGAAACCGGCTCGGTAGCTGAAGCGTTCTTCATTGTTTGCAACATTCGGTCACGCGTCTGTAGATGGTGTTTTTCCAGAGTAAAACCGTCGAGATCAGTTTTCTTGTCGGTGAGTACGATCAAATACACTTCTTTGCTCTTGTTACCGACTTGCGGCGATGCCTGTTCGTGGAGCTCCGGCAATTTAGTCCACGTACCCGGTACGGTGACTCTCATTTTGCCATCGTCGGATGCGACTTCTTTTCGCTCAGTGGAAAGCCGTTGTAACCGCTCGCGGTCCGACTGGATCATGTTAACAAGCAATGGGATGGCCAGAATACAGACGACAAGAGCGATGTACCCTAAAATCAGTCCGGCCGTCGCGATTCCTTTTCCGCCGAGCGCGCCCCCAGACTTGCGAATTTTCGAACGAGCAACGTGACCGCAGATTACTGCAGGAATTGCGGTGAAGAGCCAACCACACGTAAATGACAAAACAGCTAAGATGAGACTCCAAATCGCGACAGCAGGAGTACGAGGGACCATTTGCGGGACAGCTGGCGGGGACGGTGCTGTTTCATCTGCCATCGCGCCGTTGTAATGAACGTGATCGGGAAAAGCAAGACGCACCGCGTCGCTGGCATGCGGGGCGCTTGGGCTTTTTGAGCAGGGCTTGGAATCGGAAGCCTGCGTTTTATCTTCACGCAAACATGATGGAGGAAATAACGTTGGCCACGCGGCTGGGGCGCACGTGTCATGTTTCGCCGCTACGAATGAAGCTCCACCGTTTATGGAAACGGAATCCTGGATCAGCCGAAGTGTTGGAAGATTGGCTGGTAGATGTTGCCAATAGCC
Source organism: Verrucomicrobiota bacterium (assembly GCA_046725275.1). GTDB lineage: Bacteria > Verrucomicrobiota > Verrucomicrobiia > Chthoniobacterales > UBA10450 > Udaeobacter. The sequence goes on along the minus strand of JBKOYE010000098.1, from coordinate 574 downwards.
GAGGGGCACGGATTGTGACGCGCAACTTCCCAGCGAATTTTCTCAACGGCCCAGACTTAAGTGAACTGACGAACGAAGAGTTAGTCGTCGGATTGTTGTTGCGCAGAATCGAGACCGGCCACAGGTCCTGCGTCTCGCCGCGCAATTGATTTCGCAACAGGCCGTCGATTTCGGCGAGCTAACGTGGTTGGCGACTCGCGAGCGCGTCGGATTCGCTCTGGCCGAGCTTGCGCGGCAGGCGTGTAAGATACAACCAATTCATCCGTTGTGGCGTCGGATTCGCAAAAAATTCGCCATTGAAAAACCGCCCCGGCCACCGCTCGCGCACTTCACTCGGCTGGCTCAGCCAGTGATGAGAAACGGGCGTGTTAATGCGGAGAAGTGGGTGCTCGTGTCGTGAATAACGCCGAGCGCATTCTATCTGCATTGGATGGTAAAACTAATGCAGGCGTGGAGCTCACGCTTTACGGGCGAGCAGCGTTTATTCTTGATCAATGCCGGAGGTAAAGAAAAGGTGAGGCTCAGCTCGGCGGCGATCGCAGCCGTCCTGTATGACGAAAGGAAGCATACTTTG
>JBKOYE010000046.1:0-21699 GCA_046725275.1 Verrucomicrobiota bacterium | reverse complement strand
GTACACGCCTTCGGGCGGGAAGACTTCGAGGTGGGACAATTTCATCAGCAGGCGCAGCAGAGTTTGCAGGCAAATCTACGGCTGACGTTAACGAATGTGAACAGCGCGTTGGTAATCAGCACACTGATGGTTATCGGCACGGCGGCGATGTATTACGTAGGAACTTTGCATGTGCTCGCCGGCACGCTGAGCCTCGGTTCGTTACTGGTTTTCAGCGCTTATCTCCTGATGCTGTATCAGCCATTGGAATCCCTGACGTACACGGCCTGGGCAATGGAAGGCGCTACAGCCGGCGCCAAACGGTGCTTCGAAGTGTTGGATAGTCAGGATGACGTGCGCGATTCGCCGAATGCGGTCGACATTTCATCGGCTAAAGGTGCGATCGAGTTTCGCTCGGTCAATTTTGGTTACGCCGAAAGCCGAATCGTTTTGCGCGATATCAATCTTTCCATCGCGCCGAATCAAATTGTCGGACTCGTGGGCGGCACGGGCGCGGGCAAAAGCACATTGCTCAGTCTCGTGCCGCGCTTTTACGACCCTACCACGGGCTCGGTGATGCTCGATAGTCGCGATGTTCGTGAGATTACAAAGAAATCTTTGCGCGCTCAGATCGCTATCGTCCTCCAAGACACGCTACTTTTCTCCACCACCGTTCGCGAGAATATCGCCTATGGTCGACCCGACGCGACCGAGGAAGAAATTATTGAAGCGGCGCGGCGCGCACAAGCTGACGAGTTTATTCGGCAAATGCCTCAGGGATATGACAACCTTGTCGGCGAACGCGGCGGGCATTTGAGCGTCGGCCAACGGCAGCGCATCGGAATCGCGCGAGCATTTCTCAAGAACGCGCCGGTTCTGCTGCTGGACGAACCGACTTCGGCGCTCGACCCCAGCACCGAAGCTGCCATCATGGAGACCATCAAGGAATTAATGCGCGGCCGAACAACGTTGATTGCCACACATCGGCTGGCGACCATTCACAATCTTGACCAAATCATCGTGCTAGATCACGGACGCATTATCGAACAAGGCCGCGGCCCGGAACTCCTCACCCGCGGCGGCGTTTACGCGAAGCTTTATGCATCGGGAAAGTTTCCAACGTGAGCATAAGAGAAATGATCAGAGATTTTTCGCTCCGCTCAGAATGACAGGAACGCCGGAGTCATGAGTAACGTTAGAGAAGACCGACACGTCGAAGCCGATTGGTGGTCGGAACCGATCCCGCCGAATGTCACATTTGGAGACGGCTTTTATTGCGAGAGCGCGCAAATTTTTCGAAAGCTCCGAAGCAAAAAACCGCGCGCAGTCGTCATCGGCAAACACGTTTCCTGTTACGCTGGGTGCTCGTTCGCCATCGGCGATAATGGCCAATGCACAATTGGCGATTTCACACTGCTCAATGGCGCGCTGATCATGGCGGAGGAAAAGATCGAAATCGGCTCATATTGCCTCATTTCATGGAACGTCGGCATCGCCGATTCAGATTTTCATCCGCTCGAACCGGCGCAACGCCTGATCGATGCGCAAGCGCTGGCGCCGTATTTCAAAAACCGCCCGGGGCGCCCCGAATTGAAAACGGCGCCGGTTAAAATTTGCGACAACGTTTGGATCGGAATGAACGCCGTGATTTTGAAAGGCGTCACCATCGGCGAGAACTCGGTTGTCGCGGCGGGATCAGTAGTCACCAAAAGCGTCGAACCGAACACCGTCGTCGCGGGAAATCCGGCGGTAATCGTGAAACATTTCCAAGGGTGATTCGTTCTGACGTCCAACTCCCAACCCCCAACGCCCAACGCCGAATTCTTTTCGTTCGATGTTGGGCGTTCGACGTTGGGCATTCGGCGTTTTCTTCCTCATGAAACGCAAGCGCATCGTGGTGATGGGCTTTATGGGCTCGATGCCGATCGCAGGCGTGATCTGGCAACACATTCATTACGTCGTCGGCCTGCAACGGCTTGGGCACGACGTTTTCTTTATCGAAGATTCAGCCCGTCTGCCGTACAACCCCGAAACGTTCGAAGTAACCGACGAGTTCGAGTACGCAGCTAACGTTCTCGCCAGGTTGGCGCGCGAATTCGATTTTGAAAATCGCTGGGCATATTGTGCGCGCTATTTACCCGGTACTCCAACTGCCGGCATATCGCTGAAAAAAATTCGGCAACTCTATCGCGATGCGGACGCAATCCTGAACGTTTGTGGTACGCAGGAATTTAATGACGATTTACTTGTTTCCGACCGCATTCTGTACGTCGAGAGCGACCCCGGCGTTGAGCAAATCAAGATCGATAAAGGCGCGAAGTCGACAGTCGAATATCTGCGGCGGCATCGCGCACTTTTTACATTCGGCGAAAACATCGGCACCAGAGATTTTCCGGTGCCGTTGCACGGGTTCAAATGGCTGCCCACGCGGCAACCTGTGGTGACCGATCTTTGGAAAACGACGCGTTCCCCTTCCCGTGCCGCCGTATTCACAACCGTGGCGAACTGGTCCACGAGCGGTTTGAAAGACATTGCCTGGCGCGGCAAGAAATATCTCTGGAGCAAATCGCGCGAATTTCTCCGATTCATCTCGGCGCCGAAGAAAGCCAGTGAAACATTCGAGATGGCAACCAACATCGACGACACAAAGACGCGCAGAAAATTTGAGCAAAACGACTGGCGCCTGACTTCGCCGCTGCAAATGAGCGTGGATTACTGGCTCTACCGCGATTACATCCAACGCTCCAAAGGCGAGTTCACTGTCGCGAAAGACCAATACGTCCAGCTCAACACCGGCTGGTTCAGCGATCGCAGCGCATGTTACCTCGCTGCCGGCCGCCCGGTCATCACGCAGGAAACCGGCTTCACTAAAAATTACGGCGGCAGAGAAGGACTCCTGTCTTTTGGGACGCTGGACGAAATCGCCGATGCTGCAAAAAGAATCAACAGCGATTATGCGAGGCATTCGCGGGCCGCTCGCCGCCTTGCACGAGAATTCTTCGAGGCGGAAAGCGTGCTCAAATCCGTTCTCGACAGGGCCGGCATTTGAAGAGCACTTCCTGCCTCGTTTTCCAACCCCAAATTTCAGATTGGAATATTAAATCAACCAAGCCACGATGCTCAGATGAAAGTCGCCACCATTATCGCGCGGATTCTTCTCGGGCTGATCTTCTTTGTGTTCGGTTCGAACATCTTCCTGCACTTCATTCCCATGCCGCCGCCTCCTCCGGGACTGCTTGGAGACTTCACGAAGGCCCTTTTCCTGAGCCACTATCTTCACGTCGTCGCCGTGTTCCAAATAGTTGGCGGCTTGCTTCTGCTTATCGGACGTTTCGTCCCTCTCGGTTTGGTTTTGCTTGCTCCCGTCATTGTAAACATTGACCTAGTTCACATCTTGTTGGACCCCAAGGGTCTGCTAATGGCAGCCATCATTTCGATTTTGCTGATCTTTCTCATCTGGCGATATCGCGACGCGTTTAGAGGAATCCTGAGCCCCTGACCAAGTCATGGCGACACAAACTGGTAAAGAGGCACCGGACATCGTCGTGCACGGCGGCGCTGAGGATTTTCAGCAGCAAGTGACTGCCGGGAAACATCAATTGGTTGCGGATGAACCCGTAAATGTCGGAGGCGGCGATGCCGGACCAGATCCATATGACTATCTGCTTGCGTCGCTTGGCGTCTGCACCTCAATGACAGTTGGCTTGTATGCACGGCGAAATAAATGGCCGCTACAAAACGTCACGGTTTCGCTCTGGCACTCGCGCGTTCACGCAAGAGATTGCGAGGAGTGTGAGACCAAAGACGGGATGGTAGACAGAATCGATGTTGAAGTGGAGCTCACAGGATCTTTGACTGCCGAACAACACGCGAAGCTGATGGAGATTGCCGCAAAATGCCCCGTTCATCGGACGCTCACGTCCGAGATCAACATCAGATTGCGATCTGCGGATAAATCCTCTTGAGGTAGTGTCGGCGCGCTGCGCCGACCGGACACCGCATCGCGGCGTCCCTACCGATGTCTCAGATCCGTTGCTCTTCCAGATCGTACACGTCAAACCAATGATAGACGACTCGATTACGCGGAACGTATCGCTGGATGTAATTCTCCATATATTCCTGAAGCTCGTGCGGCAGATCGCTCAGACGCAGATCGCGTTCCTTGTTATTCCAGGCAACGATCTCGGCACGCTGACGTTTCTTCGCATGCTTCTCAATCCAGACAGCGATCTCATCGTCGGTTGCACCGCTGGCGACCAGCGACCGAAAATCGCCGTAATCAATCTCGGCAAAATTCAGCCAGCGTTGATCGAGCGGGCAATTGGAATGGTATTCGCCTTGCCAGTCCAGCAGCACGGCGCGGCATTTGTCCACGGCGCGCGCTGCCAGCACATAACCGCCCAGCGTAGCACGTGGGCTACGCGGGAATTCTTTTCCATCCCGCAGATCGCGGGCGAGCAATTTCACTTTTTCAAGGTCGTCATGCATACGTTTATTCCTTTGTTGGTTGTTTCATTGAGTTTCGATCTCCTTTTCAGCTAATCGCTCACGGCTTAGGTCCTGGTTGGACGCTTTCCGGTGTCTGCGATCTAGAGGAGGTGACATGAACAACTGTACGGCTAACAAGTGAATCAGGCGGATTCTTTGCTACTTGTTCTATCGAGGTACCTTCCGATCCTGATAGTACTTCGAGGTGCGATCGCTCCACATCTGCGAGCCGCGAGCACGACGCGTTGCGAGTGCCGGCTTAACATTTCGCGCAGCGGTAAAACGTTGCCGCACTCGTGGGCTTGCCCCTGACTTCAACCGCGATAGCTTTTGGCGTTTTCCGCCACGCGGCCAGTCTATAGAGCGTGCCAGCTTTCGCCAATACGCCGCCACAAGTGCTTCCTCAGAAGGAAAAGTTCTCATTTTGCCGTGTCTTCGTTCTCCACCAATCGCTTAAAATTGCCCAGATACTCCTCCAGCCTGAGTGACAAGTTTGGTGGATCGAATGGCGAACGGATCTTCAATGTCACTTCAGTTTCCTGTTCGGAATGTGGTTCGAATGAAACGACGCCTGACATGAATCCGTTCGAGAGCGTGCGCCACGCGATGCGACGACCGGGAATTTGAAGTACAATCTGGAACACTCCCTGGCGTTCGTCGTCATTTGGATGCCAGGTATAGGAAAACTGGGTGTCGTCAATTCTTCGTACGTTCCGCAGCGGCGTGATGAATTTTGGCAGATCCTCAACGTGTGCCCACTGCCCATACACACGTTCGACAGGGGCTTTCACCAGGATTGATCTTCGGGCGGCATTGAGCGACGCCGACTGCGACCCTTGCATTAAGTCATTAAACGGAGAAACGCCCATATTGTTCCCTCGCGAACACGCGGCTCCATCCATCGGTGAAATTAAACGACCACATATTGAACACGAGCATCGGATTGTGACGCTGTCGGTGACGCCGAAAGATCCTGCGCAGTGAGCGCTTCGAATTGGTTTGGTATTGTCTGGTTTTCATTTCTGATAAATTTTTCCTTGGAGACGCTACGCAGGCTCAGGTCGTCGCACGACGAAGCAGTCGGAGGATTTTTCGATGCTCCCAACGGGAGAACCGCTACCACCTCTTTCGAGGGAGCAAACAAAAGTGGCGCGATGCTGGACTCTTGTTAGACTTTTCCTGTGCGCACGCTCGCACAGCCAATCAGCAATCGGCAATCGGCAATGGGCGATGTAAAAGAGCCTTGTCCCGCGGGCGACGAAGGCGAAACCGCAGCAAAATACCTGTTTAAATTATCCCGTGACGTGATCCTTTCGCTCGATCGCACGGGGAACATTCTGTGCATCAATCAGCGGGGCGTTCAACTGAGCGGTTATTCAGAATCGGAATTGCGCGGTGCCAATATTTTTGAACTCTTGCTTCTGCCTGACGATCGACAGTTTGCTCGTGAAACGCTCGCGGATTTGCTGGCGGGCAAAGCGCGGCAATATCAGGTCCGCTGGAGAACGAAAGATGGCGCCATTGTGCATTTCGACGGTGCATCGGTTCCACGTTTGTCCGTCACTGGAGAATTTTTGTCCACGCTTTGCACACTGCGCGATGTGACAGAGCGCAAATCCGCAGAAGAAAGATTGCGCAAGAGCGAAGAGAAATATCGGGACCTAATAGAAATCTCACCCGACGCAATCTACGTCGTCGATGCCAATGGCGTTTGTATTCTTGGTAATCGAGCGGGTGCTGAGTTGGCTGGCATTCCCCTGGATCAATTGATCGGCACGCCCGTCACCGACACCTATCTCCCGGAGGAACGCGACCTGTTTCGACAGAGACTCGAAAAACTAAAAACGGGAAGCACCATACGATTCGAGAGAAGATTCGTGCGCAATAACGGAGAGATCGTTCCTGTGGACGTCTCGGTGTCCGCGATACGCGGCGGATACTTCCAAGCGATCCTGCGCGATGTCAGCGAGCGGAAGAAAGCCGAAGCCTTGCTGACCGCGGAAAAACGGATCCTCGAAATGATCGCAACCGGGGTTCCGCTAAAAGAAATCCTAAATGCATTGTGCTTGTTTATCGAAGAGCAGCGGAGCGGCACGCTTGCTTCGGTTTTGTTACTGAATCGCGACGGTGTCCATCTCGATTGCATCGCGGGACCAAATCTACCCAAGCAATGGATGCAACAGATGGAAGCTCTGCCAATCGGACCGTGTGCCGGCTCTTGCGGCACTGCCGCGTATCTGGGATCGCCCGTCGTCGTGTCCGACATCGCGACTGACCCGTTGTGGAATGTGCCGAAGCATCGCACCGCAGCGCTGAAACACGGGTTGCGAGCTTCCTGGTCGAATCCGGTGCTTTCTTCGAAAGGAAAGGTCTTGGGCACGTTCTGCATGTATTATCGCGAACCACGCAGCCCCACGTCGCGAGACCTCGAGTTGATCGAGTTAGCCACGCACCTTGTACGCGTCGCGATCGAGCGTGATCGCGCTGAGGAAGCGTTGCGCGCGTCGGAGCAAGTCGCCCGCGGCCAGGTCGAGGCGCTGACCTACAGTTTGGATGTGCTCGCAACCGCGCCCGCGCCCGACAAGTTCATCGGACAAATGTTGAGCACGGCGGGGCGTCTTTTAAATGCGCAGAGCGTCATCCTTTGGCTGGTGGATGAAGCGACCGACTCATTGGTTTTGCGTGCCTGGGCCGAGGGCACAAACTTCGTGAAAGCTGACCCGGAGCATCCATTCCTCAAGGATCCATTGTCTTGGAAAAAGGATCCGGGACTGCAGGAGCTGTTTTTTTCAGGAGCGCCCGTCGCATGTGAAGATATTGACCATGATCCGAACGTTTCGATCGCTCTCCGCCAGTACTTGAAGTCTGGAGGGACGAAGAAATTCCTGAGAATTCCAACCCTGGTCGGCCGCCAGGTGAAGGGCTTCATCGGGATTCGTCACGGTGACCGGCCGCCGTATCGGCCGGAAGAGATTGAATTAGCGCAAGCGCTCGCCCATCAGGCGATGCTGGCGATTCAACTCAATGAATTTGCCGAACAAGGGCGTCAGGCGGCCATCTTAGAAGAACGAAATCGGTTGGCGCGCGACATCCATGACACCCTCGCGCAGGGTTTCACCGGCGTGATCATACAATTGGAAGCGGCAGAGGATGCAATCGCCTGTTGCCGTCGCAAGGAAGCAAACGCGCATTTGCAGCGCGCCGGCGAATTGGCACGGCGGAGCTTGAACGAAGCGCGCCGCTCTGTCCACGCGCTGAGGCCAGAATCTTTGCAACGCGCAAATTTTTGGGAGGCATTGAAAGGGGGCATCAAGAATACAACTGCCGGCACCGCGATCCACACGACATTCCAACTCCGCGGTAAATTGCGCGAACTCCCACCGGCCTGGCAGGAGAATCTTTTGCACATCGGACAGGAAGCATTGACCAACGCGCTCAAGTACGCGCGTGCACGCAATTTTGAAACGCGATTGATCTTCAACACCGGGGGGCTACGACTGGAGCTTCGTGACGACGGCGACGGGTTCAAGGTCAATGCTCCACATAACGGATTCGGCCTGCCCGGAATGCGCGAGCGCGTCGAAGGAATGAAAGGCAAACTACAGATTACCAGTGCTCGGCGCAAAGGCACGAAAGTGGTCGTCACTTTGCCGTATAGTTTCGAGTCCACGTTGTGAAATCCAAGAAAGAGCCTCATCGGAAAGTCAAACCGACGCCGAAAAAATCACGAATTCGAGTCCTTATCGCGGATGATCACAGTGTCGTGCGCGAAGGATTGGTTTCGCTAATTCGGCGCAAATCGGATATGACCGTAGTCGGGGAAGCGAGCAATGGCCGCGAAGCTGCCGATCTTTGGAAAGAACATCGCCCCGATGTGGCGCTGCTCGATCTGCGCATGCCTGAACTGGATGGCGTCGGGGCGATCAGAGAAATCCGCGAACTCGATCCAAACGCCCACATTGTCGTACTGACGACGTTTGATGGAGATGAAGATATTTATCGCGCGATAAAAGCCGGCGCGAAAGGTTACCTGCTGAAAGACACGGCCCGCGAAGCGTTGATGGAATGCATTCGTAAAGTGCACTCGGGTGAAACCTGTATACCACCCAGCCTCGCTGCCAAGTTAGCGGAGCGTGTGAGCGGTGAAGCTTTGAGCGCGCGCGAGATCGAAGTGCTTCAACGCATCGCAGCGGGCAAGAGCAACAAGGAGATCGGCGCCGAGTTATTCATCAGCGAAGGCACCGTGAAAACGCACGTCAAAAGCATCTTCAGTAAACTCGATGTTGTGAGCCGCACCGAAGCTGTGGCTACGGCGACTCGTCGCGGGCTAATCCAGCTATAGCCGTAACAGAGTCATCTTGGCTGTTCCTTCGAACGGGTGTCTTGCCGCAGGATCTGGCAGGCTGCAAGGCGCGATTCATGCGCCTGAGCTGCAGTAGCGCGAGCTTGCCACGTGGAGGCAATGCCAAAGATGATTGCACCTATGAAGCTCTGGAGTTGGAAACAAGAAAATCTTCCTTCGGCAATGCATTCGATCCGAACTGCCGGTGCGGCGACGGTTTCGGTGTGCGTAGCGCGGCTCATTGGAATGCCGGAGGCATACTGGGCTGCGATTGCCACACTCGTGGTGATGCAATCAACCTTGGGCGCGACGCTCACATTATCAATCGAGCGCATCGTCGCCAGCGCCCTGGGCGCATCACTCGGAGCAATCGAATCGACTTACTTTGACTCAAACCTCTTTGTATTCGCGCTTTCGATATTTCTACTCGGGATCCTTTCGTTCGTGTTGCGCTTGGAAAAGACCGGCTATCGCTATGCCAGCGTCACTTTGACGATCATCGTGCTCATTCCACGAACCGGGGCACCGTGGATGATTGCGGCGCATCGTTTTATCGAGGTGTCGATTGGAATCCTCGTGGCTCTTGCTGTTGTTGCCATTTGGGAAGAACGGCCGCAGCTGACCGATTACACTGATGCTGACTGACGCCACCCCTCGAAAGAGGCATTGCGAATGCATCCTTAGGTAACACCGTAAAATGTTACCGACGCGCCGTGGTAACATGGCTCACCCATTACGATTTTTGGGTATGAAAACGACTAAGTTATTTGCTTTGATAGGGACCGCTCTGGTGGGTCTTACTCAGCCAATATTGGCACTCCCTCGCGGCAGTGGAGGATCTCGTGGTAGCTTCGCCGGTGGCCACGTTGCTGGCGGCTTGAGCCCCGGCCATATCGGCGGCTTCGCCGGCGGTGGCGCTCGCGCGGCGCCGGCCTTCTCCCGTGGCGGCGCCCGCTTTAGCAGTGGGAGTGTGAGGGCCCCAACTCGGGCACCGCAGCAGTTCTATTACTACAGTGGCGCTCGCTCGTCCGGGTTTACACAACACGCGTTTGTCCGACAGTTACCGAACCGATCCTCTGTGGGCACGCGTGGCACCAGAAGCGCGATAGTTAGTGGCCAACAAGATCGCGCCGGATCGCCGGCAAAACAAAACACACGAGCTGCGAGCTCAAATCGCTCCGGATCAATGGCTAGGCAAAACACGCGAGTCGCTAACCAGCAGACCGCGTCAGCGGCAGTCCGGCATGCAATCGCCAATAAGCAGGTGTTTGCGCATCACAGCGCCAACTGGCATCGCGATTGGGACAAGCATCGCGTGCACTTCCATAACAACCTCGTCTTTGTTTTCGTCAACGGTTTCTGGTGGGGTTTACCCCTGTCGTATTTCCCGTGGGATTACTATCCTTACTACGGCTATTATCCGTACGGCTACTATGGTTACCCCTATGATTACTATGACTACTCACCATACAGTTATGAGGACGACCAGGGCTCGTATGCTGCGTCAGACCAGTATGCGAACGGTGCGACGGTAAACGCAGTCCAGTCGGAGCTCGCGAAACTCGGTTACTATCGCAGCGCGGTGGACGGGGTTCTCGGCGATGAAACTGAGGCTGCCCTCGCCCGATATCAACAGGATCATGACATTAGCGTAACCGGCACACTCACGCTAGCCACGCTTGACGCCCTCGGATTGCAATAGACGTAAAGTTGGCAGGCTTTCCTGCGGAATTCAGGCGATTGCTCGAAGCGATCGCCTGTTTCGCGTACAGGACCGACTCGTTACTTTGCTGCCCGCCTGTGCGAAGACAGTTTTTACCTTCGGGTGTGAGTTGAGCACAGATGATTGGGGAATTGGTTCGAGCGTTGCGATGCCGCATCGGTGTCGAGCTTGACATGTTTGCGTGCTCTTTAGTAAGAGGCGTGGTGTAGCAGCGCGCAATCAAGTCCTCAAGGAAAGAGTAGAAAGGCAATTATCCAAGAATGAAAAAGCAAACCGATATGGCGATTGAAGCGCGTATTATTCGAGGCGCATTTTATTTACTCGTGCTCGTAGCTGGGACAGTGATGGCTTTCTTCGGTCCCCAAACGCCGACGAAGCTTTCCCATCCCGCCGCCCCGGGACTGAGCTTTGCAGAGCGCGTCTCCTATCAACGAGCGATTGAAGATGTTTACTGGCGACACCGTATCTGGCCGCAAGAGAACCCTAATCCCAAGCCGTCGCTCGATGCAGTGATGTCTCAGGCGCAGTTAGAAAAGAAAGTCGAAGATTATCTGCTCAACTCACAGGCACTGGAAGATTACTATAAAGAACCGCTGAGTGCCGACCAATTACAGGGTGAGATGGAGCGCATGGCCAGGAACACCAAACAACCCGAAGTGTTGCGCGAACTTTTTGACGCTCTCGGCAATGATCCTTTTGTGATTGCGGAGTGTCTGGCCAGACCTGTGCTGGCGGAGCGCATGACCACCGGCTTGCATGTGACGCACGGGACCGGACTCGTGAGATTTAACGTAGTGGCAGCCGTGGCTGTTAATTATACGCTCCCAAAAGTATCGGATGGAGGGAGCGGATGCACCGATGACACGTGGACTCCGACCAGCATTACCCCAGCGCCCCATGCCCGACAAAGTCATACCGCGGTCTGGACTGGCACTGAGATGATAATCTGGGGCGGCACCGATGGCAGCAATGATTTCAACACCGGCGGGCGATATATTCCGAGCACCGACAGTTGGACACCCACCAGCACTGTCAACGCGCCTGACGCGCGCGCATTTCACGCCGCAGTCTGGACTGGGACTGAAATGATAATCTGGGGCGGAACCCTATGCTGCTACAGTTACCCAAATACAGGCGGCAGATACAATCCGAGCACAGACAGTTGGATTGCGACCGCCACCACCGGAGCGCCTGATGGACGTTCGCTTCACACCGCGGTATGGACCGGTAGTGAAATGATTGTGTGGGGTGGACTGAGTGGCCAGCCTCGTGGCGACGGCGGCAGATACAATCCAGACACTGATAGTTGGACCAAAACCAGCCCTACGAACGTACATCCTGACCGATATGGTCACACAGCCGTTTGGACCGGCAGCGAAATGATCGTCTGGGGCGGAACTGATGGTTCTGGCGTCACTGAGTTCGACACCGGCGGAAGATACAATCCCATTTTGGACGGTTGGAGAGCGACTACCACTACCGGCGCGCCTGATAAGCGGACCGGGCACACAGCAGTCTGGACGGGCAGCGAAATGATCGTCTGGGGCGGTTTTGGTATGCACAATTTGCGTACCGGCGGGAGATACAACCCTATTGCGGATAGCTGGGTGGCTACCACGACGACCGACGCGCCCGATGGGCGCGTGGGTTTCACAGCAGTGTGGACTGGGAATGAGATGCATCGTCTGGGGTGGGTTTTTTGTTAATGTCAGCGGTGCCCCCATTTTTAACACCGGCGGCAGATACTGTGCGCAATCTGGTGCGCCAACGCCGACTCCGACGCCTACACCTGGACCGATTCAGCTCAGAGGCCAGGGGAAAAAGGTCGGAGGAATAAATACATCGCGCCTCAAATGGAGAGGGGCGACCTCGGCCAATGTGGACGTCTACCGCGATGGAGTCGTGATCGCGACAACGCCGAATGATGGTTTATATGACGATTCCACCGGCACCACCGGCCAAGCTAGTTTCACCTATCAGGTGTGTGAAGCTGGAAGTCAGACCTGTTCCAATGAGGTGACAGTCAATTTCCCGCCCTCGGTAATCAATCGGAGCGGCCCACTTCACCGGCTCGTTTCACGCGGCTCGGGGCGTCGTCGAGGTGCCTTCCCGGGACGTTTTAAGCATTGTAGCCAGGTGTCCACTGTGTCGCCGCCACACGCTCGCGCAGTTTATCCTCCCGTATCGACCGTACGACTGATTTCTAGAAGAGGGCAAAATTACTATGAATTTTAGATCAGTTATAGCGTCCGGGCCGCCATGTTTATAGACCGGTCAAGCAAGATCAATGTCTCACAGCAAAGACATGTCTCGGCTTGGTTTTGATTACAAGCTGCGAGAATGAGGTCGAGCGACTAATTCCAACGAGACTCCGGCGAAACAAGTAATCCATCACAGCAGCTTTATCATCGCGCCGGTACGCGGTCCAAAGAGCCTCATCGATTTCACCGTTTTGGAGATGCAATGTTTTAGCGGTCATGTTACTTGGGCGATCGAGCTATGACTGGCCGATTGGAAAGCAGCTATGACCTCTGCCAGACGCCTGTCATACGAGTCGCACGTCGGACAGTTACCGTTCGCATCGATCCACTCCGGATGCTGCGCCATCAGATCGCGATGCAGTTGCTCCTGTAACTCAGCATACGTCCGAACCTGATGGCGGTTCATTCGCCCATTCGACGAGATTTCCTGCGGTCCCCGCGTATTCATGGAGAGACTCTTAATTGCGTGGGAGGCCTCTGCCACGGCGCGTTCGGAAGATTCGACAGTGCAACGTCAGGGTGGCTGCGCACTATCCCTTTTGGATGATGGTAGATCGAAGCGGGACGCCGAGCGGATGCCGCGGCGCCGCATCCCTACCAGTGCGTCATTACGCTACTGATTTCGCCAATCGCTCGCGCGATTAGAAGCTCCATCGGCCTCTCGTCTAATCTAAGCTGGGTCGCGCGGATGAATTCGGTTAGCTGCGCTAGCTCGTAGCGCTGGCGATCGGCGCAGTCACGGTTGGCCGCGCGATCAGCCGCGCGAGCGCCACCTGCGCAGGCGTTGCATGAAGTCGTTTCGCCACCTGATCCAGTGCGTCGAGAATCCTGAAGCACGCGGATTTAGATATTTTTTCACGAAATCGCCTCGGGCCTTGTCATTCTGTTGAATGACCGACGAACGAAACGTGAACTGCACGAATCTCGCGCTACCCTGAAAGAGGGACTCGACATTATCCCGTTCGAGCAATGTTGTGCTCGAATGATGTTTGTATGTTGATCGATGAAAACAATCCTCTCCAAAGACCGCGGAAGTATAGCTAAATCGAATCCGAGAAAAGCAGAGCTTCTTCACAGACGCGACGCGCCACTTGAGACGCGGACGGACCTAACACCCGAAGCTACGAGGGACATTTCGGGTACGATGAACGCCATTCTTGCAGACGTGTTCGCGCTCTATTTGAAGACCAAGAATTTTCACTGGCACATGAGCGGGCATCACTTCCGGGATTACCACCTGCTTCTCGATGAACACGCGGAGCAACTCTTCGCCATGACGGATGTCATCGCGGAACGCGTTCGCAAAATCGGAGGGCTCACGCTGCATTCGATCGGAGAGATCGCGCGTACTCAGCGTGTGCTTGATAACGATGCCGAGTACGTCGAGCCATTGGAAATGCTGGCCGAGTTGCTGGACGATAACAAGACGTTCGCCGCGCGGCTTCGGGAAGCGCATAACGTGTGTGATGAACACCGCGACTTTGCAACGACAAGTTTGATTGAGGTTTGGATCGATGAAACCGAGCGCCGGACGTGGTTCCTGTTCGAAGCCACGCGCCAGAGAAACTGATTCACGCGTTCACGGACTGAGCGGTTTGGAGTGCGACGATCCCGCGACTGCGGAACCGCCTCGAAGCGCAGACGTATCCGCGCACTCCAAAATTGAACAGGCATGCAAAAGGCCATTCGGAATAAATCAAAGTATCGGGATAAATTTATTCTCCCCCAGCGTTTTCAACGGGAAAACAAATGAGATTAGCAATGATGAAAGGACTAGAATGAAAAACGGAAAACTAAATGGAAAAGTTGCAGTCGTAACAGGAGCGTCGAAAGGGATCGGCGCAGATATCGCCAAACAATTCGCAGCCGAGGGCGCGGCTGTGGTCGTCAATTATGCGTCCGATAAGCAAGGCGCGGATCGCGTGGTCGACGAGATCACGAAACGGGGCGGCAAAGCTGTCGCGATGCAGGCAAATGTCGCGAAGCGATCAGAAGTTGAGCGACTCTTTGCAGCGGCGGAGAAAGCGTTCGGCAAAACCGACGTTCTGATCAATAACGCCGGCGTGTATGAATTCATGCCTTTGGAAGAAGTCACCGAGCAGCAATTCCACCGAATGTTTGATACAAATGTTCTCGGAATGCTCCTCGTCACTCAGGAAGCACTGAAGCATTTCAATCCTGATGGGGGGAGCATCATCAACATCGGTTCGCTTGCCAGTGTGCTGACCCCACCGACCGGAGTAGTTTACAACGCAACGAAGGCTGCCGTCGACGCAATCACGCGCACGCTTGCGAAGGAACTCGGTCCGCGCAAAATCCGCGTGAACGCAATCAGGCCCGGCATGGTGATTACAGAGGGAGTGATTAGCGCCGGAATTCATGAAAGCGACTTCCGAACCATGGTGGAATCGCAAACACCGCTCGGTCGAGTCGGACAAACCGATGACATCGCGCCGGCGGCCGTATTCTTCGCTTCAGACGATTCGAAGTGGATTACCGGCGAAACGCTTCTCATTGCGGGAGGTCTGCGCTAATATATCGACAGCAAAACGTTTCAATAAAAGCAACGGGAGGATTAAACTATGAAAACTAAATCGTTGTCGGTCGCACTTCTCGCTGGCGCAGCCACGATTGCTCAAGCAAATCCAGCTAGTTTTCATGGTGGCGGACGAGTGTCTTACGGAGGGGCAGTTGCACATGTCGCCCCGGCCGCTCACGCTCCGGTGCGGGCCGGCGGTTCTTCATCCTTCCATTCGATGCCGATGCGAACGTACGGCAGTAGACCGCTTTACTCAGGCCAACGCTACTCGTCATTTGGAATGCGTTCCTACCGCCCGGCTCGGTTTCGCCAGCCTTCGATTTATCCAAATCGGTCGACGTTCACCCGCTCGGGCCCATTTACCGCGGCAACCATTCGACGACCCAATCAGGGAAATCGTTTTCCGCGGTTCGCGAATTACAGGAATCAAACCGGCACGAGCGTATGGAATCAGCGGAATACCGGAAGCCGATTGAGGAATGGAAACAATCTCCGCAATGCAAACAATCATCTTCGCGGTGACTGGCGCAAACACGTCTTCGCGCATCGTTCAGGGGATTGGCATCGCGATTGGGGCCGACACAGCGACCATTGGTGGAATGGTCACCGATGCTCCTTCATTAATGGAACGTGGGTTATCTTCAATCTGGGATTTTCTCCGTGGTGGCCTTCGTACTACCCGGACGATTACTACTACGACTACGGCTTTCCGAATGATGGCTACGGCTCATCGACCTACGGTTATGATTATCCGTATTCGTACAATTATGATCCCGGCGACTACGACTCCGGCGATTACCAAGGGCAGATGTATTACGATCAAAACAGCTATCCCGACCAATCGCAGGGCTACAAAGATTCCAGTGTTTACCAAACTGAAGTGTACGACGATCCGAATGGCTCTAGCGATGAATCCCAATCAGGCTATTCGACCATTGTCGCAGCGCAGGAGCGACTGGCTCGCCAAGGCTACTATCGCGGCGAGACAGACGGTGTGGTCAGCGCTGAGATGCAAAAAGCCCTCAGGCGTTATCAAAGCACCAACGGCCTGCGCCAGACTGGCGACCTCGACAGCGACACCCTGACGGTAATGGGATTACGCAATGGCACGAGTTACTAAAACAAGCAAAGCATTCAGGGCGACGTCGCGACGACGAGTTTGATTGAAGTTTGGACCGACGAAAAGGAGCGACGGGCTTGGTTCCTTTTCGAGGCAACGAGCCAGAACAGTTGAAGTTGTTCCGTTCTCGCGCTTAACGAATTTGTCTGTGAGAACTCAGTAACAAAGGAGACGAGATTGCTATGCCGTACGTCACTGTAGGAAAAGAAAACGGAGAGAACATCTACTATAAAGATTAGGGCAAGGGTCAGCCCATCGTGTTCAGCCATGGCTGGCCATTGTCTGCCGACGATTGGGATGTGCAAATGCTGTTCTTCTTCAGCAAAGGTTTCCGCGTCATTGCGACTGATCGGCGCGGACATGGTCGCTCGACTCAGACCAGCGGCGGACACGACATGGACCACTATGCCGATGATCTGAAGGCGGTCATCGATCATCTCAAGCTGAAAGATGCGATTCACGTCGGCCATTCGACCGGTGGCGGCCAGGTAGTGCGTTATCTCGACCGTCATGGCGACAAGAACGTGGCGAAGGCGGCGATCATCAGCCCCGTACCGCCGCTGATGGTGAAGACTCCAGCCAATCCGCTAGGCACGCCAAAATCGGTGTTGCGGCT
This sequence comes from Verrucomicrobiota bacterium, assembly GCA_046725275.1. Lineage (GTDB taxonomy): Bacteria > Verrucomicrobiota > Verrucomicrobiia > Chthoniobacterales > UBA10450 > Udaeobacter. The sequence continues at coordinate 4,631 of JBKOYE010000046.1, read as the reverse complement.
TGCTCTGGCCCAAACCGCTCTGACGGTTCGCAGGCGTGAACTTTACAGCGGGAGGCCGCGAGTTTTTTCGTCGGTCTAGGGAAGCGGGTGACTCGGTTTCGGTGAATGGAGCGCGTGGGACACACGACATAGAAGGTAAAGTGACGAGGGTAGGAGCGAGCCGGGCTGCGAACGAGTCTCAAAACCGCGCTCCTTCCTTCCGTGCAGTTCAAATGTCAAATGTTTAGACGCGACCCCGATTCCGATTCAGCGCGAGACAAAGAAACAGGCGAGTCCGATCGTGACCAAGTCTTCCACAAGGGCGACGAAAATGTCTTTGATGTTCAACGCGCGGACCAATTTTCTCCGGATTTTGTAACCGGCAAATGCTCCAATCAGTCCGCCGACAGCGCCGAGAATCGCGCCGATGATTAGCGGTTGATTACCTGCCGCGCAAAGGGAGGCGCCACAAAGAGCGCCCATGGGATGCGGGCGGTGAGCGGCGCAGCCGCTGTTCGCTTCGGCGTCTGAGGTAGCAAATCGGTGATTAACTCCACAACAGCTAGGATCGAAAAAATAACGACGGCAATTGTCGATCCCATGAAAGCGAGTGGCGAATGACTGAGATTCAACCAGCCAAGATGAGCAGCCCACGCCACCACCGCTGGCGGACTGAGCGAACGCAAACCTGCGACGAAGCCGAGGCCTAAGGCAAACGCGAAAATGTAGTTCATTGAGAATCGATCTTGTTACTCGAAGATAGAACTGAAATGCTGAAACGCTGACATTCTAAGGAGGGACAGCGGCGGGAGCAAGAATACGTGCGACGCTGACTGAGATGGCTAACCACCGTCCAGTGTCAGGTGAAGTGATGACTCCGCGTCAGTTCGCGGATGTGAGGCGCCGCCCGAATCGATCGTCGATCAGCAATAGACTCCGCCGACAAGAAAGGAAGGAACGAAGGGGGTCAGAGTTTTCCATTGATAATTTGTGACAAAAGCAAGCTCTGACCGCTCTGTTGAGCGCTCTGTTTTCTCCCAGCCATCACGCGAGGATGATGCGATCCTTTATCTGAAAGACAAAGCATCTGAAACCGAAAAACGAAAATATGAAAATAGTCGTCCTCGGGGGCACAGGGCTGATCGGAAGCAAACTAGTGAACCTCCTTCGTGCACGCGGCCACGAAGTCGTTGCTGCATCTCCTTCGAAGGGCATCAATTCGATTACCGCAGAAGGGTTAACTGAAGCCCTAACCGGATCGCAGGTGGTCGTGGACGTCACGAACTCGCCTTCCTTCGAAGACAAGGCCGTTCTGGAATTTTTCGAAACTTCGACCCGCAACGTGCTCGCCGCCGAGGTAAAGACCGGCGTGGGTCACCACGTCGCCCTCTCTATCGTCGGCAGCGAGCGGCTTCCCGCGAGCGGATACTTACGCGCAAAGGTGGCCCAGGAAAAACTGATCAAGGCTTCGCCAATTCCTTACACCATTGTGCGCGCGACGCAGTTCTTTGAGTTCGTTGGGCGCATCGCTGATGAGGCGACCCGCGGGCAGACCGTTCACCTGCCCTCAGCCTTGTTTCAGCCAATCTTCTCGGACGACCTCGCCGCGAACCTGGCCAAAATCGCCGTGGCGAAACCGTTGAATCGAACTATTGAGCTGGCCGGTCCCGACGCTCTCCCGTTTGACGAACTCGTGCGCGAATACCTCGTGGCACGTCACGATCCTCGCAGGGTCGTGACCGACGAGCAAGCCCTCTACTTCGGCACGACGCTTGAAAAGCGCAGCCTCGTCCCCGGCGAGAACGCGCTGCTCGGCTCCACCCATTTCGCAGACTGGCTTAGCCGCACCGCTTCGCAGCGCTGATCCGCTTCTCGAATAACATACCTCAACCACTAAAAACCATGAACACTGTTGACCCATCCAAAAATCCACAAGTCGAACGCCGTATCCGCGAGTTTCTCGCGGCCCTTAACTCGAGCGGCGCCCCTCCGATCGAAACCCTATCTCCCACCGCAGCGCGCAAGGTGCTCGTGGATGCCCAAGCATCCGTTCCGCTCGATCTGGCAGCGTGCGACATTGAAGAAAAATCCGTCACGCAGGATGGTCTGCAGATTAGCCTCACTATCGTGCGTCCTGCCGGCAGCACCAGCACTCTGCCGGGTTTCCTCTTCATCCACGGCGGGGGCTGGATCCTTGGCGACTTCCCAACGCACGAGCGCTTCGTTCGAGACATCGTTGCCGACAGCGGGTTCACCGCCATCTTCGTCAACTACACGCCATCGCCCGAGGCGAAATATCCCACCGCGATCAACGAAATACACGCCGCCGCGAAGTGGGTCGCCGCACACGGCGCAGAGATTCGGGTGGATGCAAGCCGCATCGCCATCTTCGGAAACAGTGTTGGCGGAAACATGTCCGCCGCCGTCGCGCTCAAGGCCCTGCACGAGGGCGGCCCGAAGTTCAAATGCCAGATCCTCCTCTGGCCGGTGACGGACGCAAACTTCAACACGAGCTCGTATCACGAATTCGAGGCAGGCTATTTCCTCTCGCGGGCAATGATGCAGTGGTTCTGGAACGCGTATGCTCCGGATACTGCAAAGCGCCGCGAAATCTACGCTTCCCCGTTACAGGCCACGACAGACCAGTTGAAGGGGCTTCCGCCCGCGCTCGTCCAGGTGGCCGGTGGCGATGTGCTACGCGACGAGGGACTCGCCTACGTACGCCATCTCGACGCCGCCGGCGTGGACACAACTGTCGTGCGCTACGAAAACCTCATTCACGACTATGGCCTGCTCAACGCCATCAGCCAGGTGCCTGCGGTGCGAGACGCCCTGCACCAAGCCGCCGAGACGCTGCGGAAGCACCTCGGATAAACCCTTTGCCGAACGTGCCAGAAAACGACATACGAGAAAGAAGATCACAATGAATCGAATCCGAACTTCAAGACCACTCGGTTTGCCACGCTTCACCTGCGCACTCATTGTTTGCGCACTCATCGCCACTCTCGGCGTAGGCTCAGGAATAGCTGCTGACAAAAATTCAAAGGTCACGCTCGTCTACGAGCACACCCTGCCAAATGTGCCTGGCAAAAGCATCAAGGGTGTACTCGTTGAATATGGTCCCGGAGGCACGTCGTCGGCTCACACGCATCCCAAATCCGCTTTCATCTATGCGACCGTTCTCGAAGGAGCCATCCGAAGTGCGGTCAACGATGGGCCGGTCGTTACGTATCACACCGGCCAGAGCTTTTCCGAGATGCCCGGTGACCGGCACAGCGTTAGTGAAAACGCGAGCAAGACCGAACCCGCGAAGCTGCTGGCCGTGTTCGTGGTCGATACGGACGAGAAGGAACTGACGACGCCGTACAAAAAATAGGCTGGGGCCGGCCTAACGGCACGTTAAATCGTTGAACCGTTAAATCGTTAAACCGGATTTGGAAAACGCCCAACGCACAACGTCCAACACTCAACGCTAAATGGCAGACGTCGCAAATGACGACACCAATTCGTATTCTCGGTATCGCCGGCAGCCTGCCATGCGGATCATACAGTCCTGCGCATGCACGAAGAAGTCTTCGGCCCGATTTGCCTTAATATTATGTTTGCAAATCTCGCATTCTGCGTTTTCTGTCGGGAGGAACGTTATGCCCGAGGTTTCTTTTGCGCGTGATATCAGGCCATTGTTTCGCGATGTCGATATCTCGCACATGGAGCCGCATGGCATAAAGTTGGACGACTACAACTTCATGTCCGACCCGGACAACGCTAACAAAGTGCTCGAAGCACTTTCCCCGCGCGAAAGCGACCAGCCTTCAATGCCACCCGGCGGACCGTATTGGACGGCGGACCAGCTCGCATTGTTCGCTCAGTGGCAGAATGACGGATACCAGCCGTAGGCCTCGATCTCGGCCGTCGTAGCCACGTGGTATTTTTGCAATCCGCTAGTCCGGACGCGGCGATCCAGATTCTCCTGACTTCGTTCAACGTTATATCTTCTCTCGCTATTTGTTACGCCGGAATACAATTGAGGGTGTATTGAAAAATGCAATTGATTGGGCTTCGCGTCCCCACGGCGACAGCGCCTGGGATGGCAAACCGGCCGCGATCATGGGTGCATCCACGGGAGCCATCTGCACCGCGCGTGCGCAAAAAGCTCGCAACCCGGGGCCTTTGTCCACTACTTTGTACACCGACGACATTTGTTGAGCTCACTTGGGAATGCTTGAGATTTACCTATGAAAAAGCACGTTAGAGCGTATGAGCTAACATGGGAATATTTCTCCGCCCCTCTTTCCGAACCACTCAACATTCAATTGTTTCAGAATGTTAAATGTTAGATCTGACCCTGGACTCTTTCTCGGTCCTTCTAGGTCAGCGTAACGGACAACGTGTTCGAATGCACGCGTAAGAACCGACACCGAGCGGGTCGGACCTGAGTCCTGAATAGGAAACATCTCGCGTTTAATTATCGCATCAACGCGATCAATCGGCTGCGACTGGGCACTTCCAGTTTGCAGAAGATGGAATGAAGATGTTTTTTCACCGTTTCGAGACTCAAGCCGCTTTCGTCGGCAATCTCCTGATTGCTGCGCCCATCGCACACTAAACGTGCCAAATTCTGTTCTCGAATTGTGAGCCGAACCAGGTGCGAC
>JBKOYE010000003.1:0-7743 GCA_046725275.1 Verrucomicrobiota bacterium | reverse complement strand
TGTTCCCGCTGAACGTCCGGCATCTGCCCGATCGGATGTTTTTCGCAAGATGTAGAAAACAGAAGAATGCCGAGCGAAAGAGCGGCGACGCCCTGGCGAACGAAAGAAGCCATAATGCGCTGGCACAGTTATCAGTCTCTCGTGGCGCGCGCAAGGATGAAAGCGCGGGGTAGGGCGCGACCGCCTAGCGCGCCGAAGCGCTCGAGCGCGAGCAAGAGCAAGAGAAAGAGCCACAGGCGAGCGCCTCTACAAAAGATTGAAAGACACCGCCGCAGGATTACTATCACACGCGGTGGGCCGCACAGAAAGACTCAGCGCTTGGAACGAAGTGTTCGCTCTCGTTCTGCTTTTTGCCGGCACGCTGCTCTTTTTTGCGCTGATTTCCTATACGCCGAAGGACATACCGTCATGGCTCTGGTTTAGCCACGTTTCACCGGCCAATCATCCTGCACAAAATTTCATCGGTCCGCTTGGAGCGATCGTGGCGGGCATTTGTTATCAGCTGATCGGCGTTTTCGCTTCGCTGCTGCTGGCAGCCGTCTTGCTCGGCTTCGGGGCGGCGAAATTGTTTTATCCGCGGTTGCATGTGGCACTGCGAATCCCGTGGATCGTTCTGTTTCTCGTGTCTGGTGCATGCCTCGATCAAGCCTGCGGTATCAGCTATTTTCTCGGGCGGAAGGTGCCGGTGGACATTCAAGGGCCCGGCGGCCTCATTGGTTATCGCTTATCCGATGAACATCGCGGGCTTCTGCCGGCAGGTCTCGGCCCGGTCGGTTCGGTACTTGTTGTTGTCGGAGTTTATTTGACCACTCTGATTTTGGTTACCGGTCTGCGTCCGATTCATCTTGTTCGTGAGATGGTCAACTCTACGCGCCGAAGCGTCGCGAAGCTGCACGAATGGCGTGTGCGCCGAAGGATTCGGCAGTCGGATCTCAGAGAGAAACTGAAGACCGAAAAGCAACGGCGCGGGCTCGAAGCGCTACAAAAGCAACTCAAAAAGAAAGGCGTTCCTGTGCCTGAGCCGGTGGCGACGATGATTTCGCTGGAAGAACTCGCAAATCGGCCGGCGCCGAAAGTGGTTGATACGACAGCGCCGCCGAGCGAGCCGATGGTAAGTCGACGCAGACCTTCTCTTGCCGAGCTGCGCGCAAGCGAAGAAAAAGCGAAGACCGCTCCCAGCCCAACCAGCGCTACGTCGAGCTGGGAAGATTATGTCCTGCCAGGGCTCGATCTGCTCGAGGAGCACAGTTTTGAAGCGCGCACGGCCACCGATCCTTCTGAGCTGCAAGAAGTCCAACAAGTTCTGATTGAGACATTGGCGCAATTTGGCATTGCCGTCGGGCCAGGCGATATCACGAAAGGTCCGACGATCACGCGCTACGAAGTTTATCCGGCCAAAGGCGTGCGCGTGGACAAGATCGTAAGCCTTGAGCGCGATCTTGCACGGGCGACGCGCGCCGAACGAATCAATATTCTCGCGCCTATCCCGGGTAAAGACACTGTTGGAATCGAGCTGGCGAATACCCGTAAAGTGACGGTGAAACTACGCGAGCTTTTGCAATCCACCGATTGGGACACGGCTAAAGAGCATGCAAAAATTCCACTCGCGCTGGGCAAGGATGTTTACGGCAAAACAATTATCGCGGACCTGGCGCAAATGCCGCATCTGCTCGTCGCCGGGACGACTGGCAGCGGGAAAAGCGTCTGTATCAATGCGCTGATCGCCAGCATGCTCTTTCGCTTCACGCCGGAAGAAATGCGCTTTGTGATCATCGATCCGAAGATGGTCGAATTACAGGCATATCAATCGTTGCCGCATCTTGCATTCCCGATCGTGACGGATCCGAAGAAAGTGCTGTTGGCGTTGCGATGGCTGATCGACGAGATGGAACGCCGCTACAGAATGTTTGCCCGCGTAGGCGTGCGGAACATCGTCGGATTTAATGCGAGGCCGAAGAAAAAGTCTGTAGCCGGGACCGATGATCCCGGCGGAGAAGATGACTCTGCAGCGCGCCAGCCGGCATCACCAATGCCAGCTACAGAAGAAGAAATTCCCGACAGAATTCCCTACGTCGTCGTGATCATCGATGAGCTGGCTGATCTGATGCAAACTGCACCTGCGGACGTCGAGACAGCGATCGCGCGGATTACCCAGATGGCGCGCGCGGCCGGCATGCATGTGATCGTCGCGACACAAACGCCGCGCGCCGACGTGATCACTGGTGTCATCAAAGCAAATATTCCGTGCCGCATCGCATTCCAGGTGGCGAGCAAGATCGACAGTCGCGTCATTCTTGATGAAAACGGCGCCGAACGTTTGCTCGGACAGGGCGACATGCTTTATCTCCCGCCGAGCGCTTCGCGTCTCATCCGCGCGCAAGGTGTGCTGGTCACGGACAATGAAATTCTTGCGCTCGTGGAATTTGTTTCGAAACAAAGTCCGCCTGCATTTGATACGGCCATGCATGAGAAGCTCCAATCCGCCGCCGCGCCCGAGGAAGAAGTGACCGCCGAAGATGAAGAGCTGGTCGAGAAATGCCTCGAGATTATTCGGCAGGAAAAGCGCGCGTCCACTTCGCTGCTCCAACGCCGATTGCGCCTCGGTTACACCCGGGCGGCGCGCATCGTTGATATTCTGGAGCAGCGCGGTATTTTGGGTCCAGGCGAAGGCGCCAAACCACGCGAGATTCTGGTCGATCTCGATGCCGCCGTTTAGCCGGCTTTTCGCTCATGACAATAGAGGGGCTCGGTAAGAAATTTCAGGAAGCGCGACGCGCGAGAAATCTCACGCTCGATGAAGCCGCGCGGATGACGAAGATTCGTCCTCAGCGACTGGCGGAGATTGAGGCAGACGATTTTTCGCAATTCCCGAGCCTGGCGTACGCGAAGGGTTTCCTGCTGATCTACGGAAAATTTTTGGATGTCGATGTGACTCCTTACCTCGATGCTTTTGAAGATTCGGAGAGCGTGACGGTGGACGGCTATTCGTATCTTCAAGAGAACGAGCGTGCGAAACCGGTTTCTGCGCCGGTGGTTCGGCGCCGTCCTGCTTCCACCGGCGGCGGTAACAATCGCGTTTCGCCAATGCCGCTCATTTTCGGGGTTCTTGTTTTAGTGATTGGCTTTTTCGGAATGAAATTTCTTCTCAATGTGCAGCGGCTCGCGCCCGGGCGAGGGGAGTCGAGCGCGCAAACGTCGCCCACTGCAACACCAGCCGTTGCTTCGGGCGGATCGGGCCCTGCAGGAGGGACCAACGTCGGCGCCGCCGCTACTGCTGCGCCCGTTGCCTCGCCCGTCCGGATATTAGGCCCACCGGAAACGCGCAAGGCTTTGGCTGTTGATTCCACAGGGTCGGGCGAGCCGGAAGTGCGCAAGGCGAAACCGGTTAGTAAAGAAGAACTGGCGCAAGCCCGGGCAGAAACCAATTCGCCGGCACCGGAATCAGGCGAACAAAATAGGGTCGCCATTCGCCCACTCAAGCGAACTTACGTGAGAGTAACAGTAGGCGAGGATGGAAAAACCGCGTTCGAAAGATGGGTTTCCCCGGCTGATGGTCCGGTTGAATTCCGCGGCAAGCACGTCTCGATTCGGGTTCTCGATCCTGAGGCCGTGGCTATCACCAAGAACGGCCAGGCGCTGCAAGAGAACGACCAGGATGTGACGGTCAACTAGCGTCGGTCATGCACTCGCATGTAGCGGCAGCCGTGCCGGCTGCGATTTCGTCAAAACACAACAAGCAGGCGACACGCCTGCCTCCACAGCGCGTCAAAGTCGGGATGATCAGCCTCGGTTGCGCCAAGAATCTTGTCGATGCGGAGATCATGCTTGGAAGTGTTTTGCAACGGGGGATGGAAATCACTTCGCGCGCTGAAGACGCCGACGTGTTTGTGGTTAATACCTGCGCATTCATCGATTCAGCCAAGGAAGAATCAATTAACGCGATTTTGGAGGCGCACCAGCAGCGCGGTTTAAACAGACGACCAGACCAAAAACTGATCGTGAGCGGCTGCATGTCGCAGCGGTTTGCGAGGGAACTGCGGCAGGAGATGCCGGAGGTGGACGCGTTTATCGGACTCGATCAGGTCCGTGAGCTCGGCACGATCGTAGAGCAAGTTTTAGGAGAACGCCCAACGCTAAATGCCCAACGCTCAATGTTCAATGCAGACACTTCGACCTTAGGCGTTGGACCTTCGATGTTGGGCGTTGCTTGTGACAGCGACGGTTCCGACTTGGCCTTTGCGAACATACGTCCCACGTACATTCCCGATTACGACACGCCGCGCATCAGACTTACCCCTGCGCATTTCGCTTACGTAAAAATTGCCGAAGGCTGCAATCATCCGTGCAGTTTTTGTGTAATTCCGCAAATGCGAGGGAAACATCGGAGCCGGAAACCGGAATCGGTGCTGGCGGAAATTCGCGCGCTCGTTAGGGAAGGTGTGCGCGAGATCAATTTGATCAGTCAGGACACCACGTATTACGGAATGGATTTGTGGGAGGCCAAAGCGGGACCGCGTCAGCCGGTTGATTCGACTCGCGGGCCGACGCTCGCTGCCCTGCTCCGCGAAATTCAGAAGATTGAAGGCGAATTCTGGGTGCGCCTGCTTTACACGCACCCGGCGCATTGGAGCGATGAGCTCATCAATACCATCGGCGAATGCGATAAGGTCGCGCGATACATCGACATTCCGCTACAACACATCGACGAATCGATGCTGAGCCGCATGCGTCGTGAAACATCGCGAACGCATATTGAAGATTTGATCCACAAACTGCGCGCTGGAATTCCTGGCGTAACGCTGCGCACTACTTTCATCGTTGGTTTTCCCGGTGAAACGGATGCGGAATTTGAGACGTTGCTGGATTTCATTCGCCGCACCCGGTTCGAACGACTGGGGATATTCAAATACTCGCAGGAACAAGGTTCACGCGCAGCGAAAATGGCGGGACAGGCTCCTGCAAAGATCAAGAACGCGCGGTACCGAAAGGCGATGTCCGTGCAGCAGCAGATCGCTCAAGCTCTCGCTCGCGAGAAAATTGGAAGCGAACTGAAACTCCTGGTGGATCAGCCGCACATGGCCCGCAGCGAAGGCGATGCTCCGGATGTCGATGCCCGTGTCGTGTTATCCAAACCTGCGTCTGTTGGCGAGTTCATTTGGCGAAGTATTACTGGGAGCCGCGGCTACGATCTGCTGGCGTAGTCGGCCGATGGAAATCTGGGTCATCGCATCGGGAAGCCAAGTGAAACGTAGGCGTGTAGCCTGTGCGCCCAGCGGGTTTGAAAACCCGCTGTTCCCCTTTCAGCGGAGTTGAACTCCGCTGGGCACACAGACCTGGAGGTCTATGTTCCAGCGGCTGTGGTCCACATGTACAACATTGGCTAGTGACAAGCCCGCGTTTTCTGATCAATTTGTTCAATACTGATTTCCTTCCCCTCATGCCCGACCCCAACCAACCCAAAAAAGAGACGGTTCGCATCGAGTTGCCGCTTCCGCCTGCAACGAAACCGCCGGAACCCACAGTAAAACCGCGCGAGACGGTGCGAATTCAGTTGCCGGTTCGCGAGACAGACGCTCCCTCAAGTCCCCCTTCGCCGCAGTCTGCCGCTGAGGATATTTCGTCCACGAACTTTTTCCCGCCGCCGAAACCGCCAACTGCCTCGAGGCCGTTATCAGCCTCGGTGCGCCCTCCGCCGGCTTCGCCCCCGCCAGGACCGAAACGGGAGACCGTTCGAATTCCGCTTATGCCTGAGCCGTTGCGCTCGGCACAGAAGAAGACTCAGCCGCTGATCGCCATGCCCGAGGTCGCTCCGCAGAATCCGCCAATCGCTGTGGCGCCGGCTGAAAAAGGCTCAATGCTGCTGTATTGGATGCTCCTCGGTTTTTCAGCATTGATTTTGATTATCCAGATTTGGACTTATTTTTCTTAACCATGGAAAATTCTGCGATTATCGACCTCAACGAATCGAATTTTGACCGCGAACTGACACAGGACGACAAACCGATGATTGTCGATTTTTGGGCCGAGTGGTGCGGTCCATGTAAAATGATCGCGCCGCTGCTGGATGACGTCGCGCGTGAAAAAGCGGGCGCCGTCAAGATTGCCAAGGTTAACGTGGACGAAAATCAGAGCCTCTCGCTCAAGTACAACATTCGCGCCATCCCGGCTCTGCTCTTTTTCAAAGGCGGCCAGTTGCGCGATCAGGTCATCGGGGTCACGAGCAAGAAGGATCTGCTTAACCGGCTCGAAGCGCTGGCATAGCAAATTTTCGCGGTCGCGAAAATTTCCAGTGACGAGTGATGAGTGACAAGTGACGAGACACCGGTGCCGTTCTCTTGTCACTCGTCACATGTGACTTGTCACGGGCGAAGCCATGCGCCCGGCGGGGGTCGAACCCACAACCTTTGGCTCCGGAGGCCAACGCTCTATCCAGTTGAGCTACGGGCGCGATGAGAACCGGAATTAGCCACAGATTCCGCGGATTTTCACAGATAATTTCTGCAGTTTCTCGTACTCGAACCATTGACGATTCCTGGTTGCAAAATCGATGGCTCTGAATGAGAGTGTGCGCCCGCAGCCGCGCGGCTGGCGACGAGTCTATGAACCAGGTCATCGACGTTATTGAGAAAGAGCAACAGAAAAGCGATGTCACGCCGTTTTCTGTTGGCGACAGCGTGCGTGTGCACACGCGGGTCGTAGAAGGCGACAAGGAACGGATCCAGATCTTTGCGGGCGTAGTGATCGGCCGTAAGGGCCGCGGCCTCAACGAAACTTTCACTGTCCGCCGCATTTCGTACGGCGAAGGCGTGGAGCGAGTGTTTCCGCTGCATTCGCCGCGCATCGCGAAAGTGGAAGTGGAACAACAAGGCCGCGCCCGTCGGGCGAGACTCAATTATCTCCGCACCCGCAAGGGGAAGGAAGCGACGGCGGTAAGAGAGTGACGAGTAATGAGTGACAAGTGACGAGCGCAAACGCGCATGATTTTTTCTCGTCACTCATCACATGGCACTTGTCACTTAATGCAAATCTGAAATGATTTGCATTGATGGCCTATCGACGCTGCGGATTTCGCTACGAGAAAAAGCTCCGCATCACAGGAATCTCGCGAATTGCGGGGATCGACGAAGCCGGGCGGGGCGCATTGGCCGGGCCGGTCGTTGCCGCTGCGGCAATTCTTCCCGAGAAATTTCGACATCGTCGTCTGAACGATTCGAAGCAGCTCGCGCCGGAATTACGCGAGGAAATCTATTCTGACCTCATCTCGAATCCGGAAATCAGATGGACGGTCGGTATTGTCGATTCGATGGAGATCGATCGGATCAACATCTTGCGCGCAAGTCACCGCGCGATGCGCCTTGCGATTGAAGCTTTGATCGAATCGCCCGACCACGTCTTAATCGACGGTTTGCCGGTGATTCCGTTTCCGCTGCCGCAGACCGCAATTATCGATGGCGACTGCATCAGCTTGAGCATCGCCGCGGCAAGCGTGATCGCGAAGGTTACGCGCGACGGGATCATGCGTGACTTTTGCGAGCAATTCCCCCAGTATTGCTTCAGCCAACACAAAGGTTACGGAACAGAACTGCATCTTTTGAAGCTCCATGAATGCGGCCCTTGCCCGATCCATCGCCGATCTTTCGACCCAGTGGCGCAACCGCTTCTTGCCTTGGAAGAAATCATCCAAATCCGGTCATCTCCGGCGCGGCGCGCGCGGCGAGAAATTGGCGTGCCGATACCTGAAGC
>JBKOYE010000156.1:0-7667 GCA_046725275.1 Verrucomicrobiota bacterium | reverse complement strand
TTATCTCGTGATCGGATTGATCGGCGGCGGGTTAATCGCCGCGGTGTTCGTTCTGCTAACACGGCGCGGAAATCAGCGCCCAGCAACGGAGATGGCGAAGCGATTAGAGACGATCGATCGCAGCTTGCGCGACGAATTTTCCCGCAATCGCGAGGAAGCAGGCGCAGCGGCGAAGAATCAGCGCGAGGAATTAGCCAAATCGTTGGAAGGCGTCAGATCGATTGTGGATGTTCGACTGCGGCAATTGCAGGACGACAACGCAAAACAGATCGACAAGATGCGCGCGACAGTCGATGAAAAGTTGCAGGGCACGCTCGAGAAGCGATTGGGCGAATCCTTCAAGCTGGTCAGTGATCGCTTGGAACAAGTGCATCAGGGCCTTGGTGCCATGCAGCAATTGGCGAGTGACGTTGGTGGATTACAGCGTGTGCTCACAAACGTGAAGACGCGAGGTGGGTGGAGCGAATGGCAGCTCGGCGTGCTCCTGGATGAAATGCTCACGCCCGAGCAGTTCGCGAAAAATATAAGGATGCGCGATGACACTGACGAGCGCGTTGAGTTTGCGATCAAACTACCCGGCGACGAAAACGGCGCGCCAGTCTGGTTGCCGATCGACGCGAAATTTCCGATGGAACACTACGATCGGCTGGCTGCGGCGCAGGAGAAAGGCGATCCTGCGGCAGTCGAAACCGCGATCAAAACTTTGGAGACCCAATTGAAGCGCTGCGCCAAAGACATTTGCGAGAAGTACATTAATCCGCCGAAGACGACCGATTTTGCGCTGCTGTTTCTGCCGAGCGAAGGACTTTACGCGGAAGCGATCCGGCGTGTCGGCCTCGTTCAAAACGTGCAACGCGATTGCCGCGTCACGTTTGTGGGACCGACAACGCTCGCAGCGTTGCTCAACAGTTTGCAGATGGGCTTTCGCACGCTCGCAATCCAGAAGCGCTCCAGTGAAGTGTGGAACCTGCTCGCGGCAGTGAAGACCGAGTTCGGCAAATTCGGGGAATCATTGTCGGCGGTGAAGGAGAAGATCGACCAGGCTTCGCGCAAGATGGAAGACGTTGATGTCCGCTCGCGCGCGATCACAAAGAAATTGCGCGACGTAGAAGAATTACCGTCGAACCCGCAGCCGTTGCTCAAGGATTTTTTGCAAACTGACAATGACGACTGAGGCGAATCAGGGTCGTACATGAAAACGGCGTTGATTACCGGAGCGAATAAAGGCATCGGCCACGAAGTTGCGCGACAGCTCGCGGCCAAAGGATTGCACGTGTTCGTGGGTGTGCGGAATGCCAAGGCTGGTCGCAAAGCGGCCGAGGCGATCGCAAAGAAATGCGGCAAGACGACATTCTTGGAGATAGACGTTGCCGACAATGATAGCGTCACAACCGCGGCGCGTGAATTCTCGAACATCGAGGATCATCTCGATGTGCTCGTGAACAACGCAGGGATCATTGTCGACGGAGACAAAGCAGTTTTGGAAATCAGCGACGATCTATTTCGGAAAACGCTGGAGACAAATACGCTCGGCGCGCTACGCGTAACTCGCGCGTTCGCGCCGTTGCTCCGGAAAAGCAAAGCGCCGCGCGTGATCAATGTCTCGAGCGGCGGCGGTCAACTGACCGGCGGCGCGGATGGTTGGGCGCCGGCTTATTGCATTTCTAAAACTGCGCTTAACGGTGTGACGTCGCAGCTCGCAGCGGCGTTGCCGAAATTTGCTGTGAATTCGGTGTGCCCTGGTTGGGTGCGGACCGAAATGGGCGGCGAAAACGCCAGCCGCTCAGTGGAGGAAGGCGCCGACACGATCGTGTGGCTCGCCAGCGAAGCCCCGCAGGAGCTCACCGGCAAGTTCCTGCGCGATCGCAAAGAAATTCCGTGGTGACGGGCAATGGCCGGAGAGCAAAGACACATCATCGTCACGGGCGACGATCGTATTGGGATCAATTATGAATGAATGTCGCCGTTTCCGTGATGGGTCCACCCATTGTGATTGAGGCCGGATTATCAGCCTTCAATCATCCTATCGGCATTTGCAGGACGAAGTTCGCAAGATTTTAGGGCCCGCCAGCGCGCATGCAGGTCCTGGCCGCGGTTAGATCCTCAATCGCCCAGAGCGACCGCGATGCCCCATTCGCAACAGTCGTGTAGACGCGTCCGCGGGTGGGATCCACTGCGATGGCTACTGGCTGGTTCCCAGCGCCAAGAGAAAAGGTGCCCTGAAGATTACCATTCTGTTGCGCCCGAACCTGAATACTGTTCGCGGCTGGATTCGCCAAATACACGTGACCGAGGGCATTGTTGACCCCCATCGCCGGTGAAGAGTAACCCAGTGAAACCGTTCTCAGCACGGTGTCGTTCGCCCCGTTGATGATTTGCAGGTTATTACCCTGTGCGGCAAACAATCTGTTCGTGACCGAGTTAACCGCTTCCACAGTGCCGAAACCAGTCGTTGTCACCGCAAAAGTGACTGGGTTTACTTCCTTGGATACGCCGCTGGCGGTAACATACAGCTTGCCTGTAACCGGGTTAACGATCGCTGGGCCCATTACTCCTCCAGTGCCGATCGGCCCTGCAATCAAGGCGAAAGTGTCCGCGTTAAACACAAAGACAGGATCGTTTCCTCCGCCGCATTGTGCGGCCGCCCAGATCCGCCGCAGCTTGCAATCAAAGGTGGTTAATCCCGGACAGAAGCCCACGGTATTCGCAAAAATCTGCACATTCGAGCTGGAATACGTCAGCACCTGTCCGCCGAAAAGGTTGGCGGTCCAAAAATTGTCAGTTCCCATGTCGACGCTAACGCCGTGGAGATTGCTGATCGTGGTCACCACGGTCAAAGTGTGTCCGTCAACAACCGTCAGGCTTCCTCCAACGGTAAAGCCCCCAGCGGCGTAAACCAGATTGAGAGCTGGATTGACTGCGACCTGTCCGTCTCCGGAGCTGGATGGGATTGGGATTTGAGCAAGAACAGTTTGCCCGGCTGCGCCTGCTGCGGTCGATAATAAGAGCAGTGATGTGCATATAAGCGCTGAGAGGCGCTTCTTCATCATTGTCTTGGTATTTACGGTTGGTATCTGCGTACAATTTGTTCGTGTTTTCATATGTTTTTCCTTTCATCCTTCTTCGAAAATTCCGGGACGAAGTTCTCGAAAAATCCTCCGGAGACTCCGGAGGAGATTGCAGTTCTGGGGTTCATGAATGTTCTGGCGTTGTCGAACCAAAGTTGTCGAAAATTTTGCCGAGTTTGCCCGCCCGCCCGCCCGCGTCAATACTATTTTTTGCGGGGAAAGGAAAAAACATTAAGCGGCGCGTATCGGCGCGGATTTTGTGGAGCCGCGCGCGGCGGCGCGCCTGAAGTTTAATCGGCCCGCCACGAGTTTATGGCGCTGCTACGCGAAAGGCGATTGAGTCAGTCGTCACTACCTCTGAGAAACGGATTTGTTCTGCGTTCGGTCCCGATCTTTGTCGGCGGGCCCTGGCCTGAGAGCACAGTCACATCATCGCCCAGCGGGAATACATCTCAGTAATTCGAAATACCAGACCTAGATTCAAAAACCGTCTCGGGATACTTTCGGAGTAGCCGGAGGCGGTTTTTCCGTATGAACGTGAACGCTCGACGCGGACAGTCGCAAACAGAATTCGGTCCAGTCCGGTCGCGATGTGACAAGCGTAAGGTCGCCACCGTGAGCGCGCGCCAATTCCCGCGCGATACTCAATCCGAGGCCGTGCCCCGGAGTTTGCTCGTCGCCCCGCGCACGGTAAAAGCGTTCGAAAACGTGTGGGACGCGTTCCGGCGGAATTTCCGGCCCATTGTTGCCGACACAGATTTGCACAACGTGATCATGCTTTTCGGCTGAAACCACAAGCTTCCCGCCGGGTCGATTGTATTTCACGGCATTCTCCACCAGGTTTTGTACGGTCAGCGAAATCATTTCCCGGTCGCCATTCATCGGCAGAGTTTCGGGAATATTGGCTTCGATCTGAAGATTGTTTCTCGCACCCAAAATTCGGGCATCTTCCAAGCTTCCGTCGAGCAATTTGCGCAGGTCGAGCTCCGTCGCGCGCAATGCCAGGCGACCGGTGTCGGCGCGCGAAAGCAACAGCAAATTTTCGGCTACTGAAGTGAGTCGCCGCGTTTGTTGCAATAGATCGGCCACGCCTTCCCGATGCTCGTCGGACAATCCCGGTTGATTCAGGATTTCGTCAATGCCGGCGCGCAAAATCGCGATTGGGGTTTTTAATTGATGCGACGCATCGGCGGAGAAACGGGCCGCCTGTTCAAAGCTCCCCTGTAGTCGCTCGAATGTGGCGTTGAGCACGGCAATCAATCGCCCAATCTCGTCCGCCGGGCCTTGAGATGGAATTCGTTCATCCAGTCGTTCAGCCGTAATCCGTTCGGCCGCGCGCCGGATATTCTCGATTGGCGTAAGCGCAATCGATCCGAGCCACCAACTTCCGGCAGCGATCAGGAGCAGAACGACTGGTATCACAATCACGAGACTGCGGGCGATTTCCCAGCCGAGTTGCTCGATATCCTTCAAATCCGCCCCGACATGCAGCGTGAGCTCCTGATCGCGAAATACTCCGATCCGGACGGGTCTTCCCGCGATCTCGCGAGTGTGAAATGTTTCGATCCCATTTTTCAAGACCGGTTCGCTCAAGTTCGGCGACATGTAGAGAATCTCACCATCACGTCCCCGCACCTCTACCAGTCGATCGCGTAAAGCCAGCGGCACATATCGCTCGGTCAAGTCACGGCGTTTGTTTGCGCCTTGAAAATTTTCGATGTCGCGAAACAACTCGCGGGCATCCGTCACCAGACGGCGGTCAAGCGCCTGCACTTCCTGGGCGCGCACAAGAATCCAGGTCGTCCAAAGGCAGATGATCGAGGCGCTCAAAGCGAATAGCGCAGCCCACATCACCAGCTTCCAGCGCAGCGAGTAGTGTCTCATGCCGAATCGTCGCGGATCGTATAACCCAGATGACGCACCGTTTTGATCAACGGCTTGGTGGAACCCTCGTCGAGCTTTTTGCGAAGCCGGAGAATGTACACTTCGATCAGCTTTGTATCGTAATCGTGCTCTCGTTCCCAAACACGCTCGCTTAATTCAGCCCGGGAAAAAACGCGGCCCGGTTCGGCCATCAAGATTTTCAAGAGCGCACATTCCCGCTCCGACAGCTCGATGCGTCGCTCGCCGCGCCATGCCTCTCGCTCATCGAGTTTCAATGTCAGATCTGCGACGCGAAGAGTTCTGGCGGTAGGCGCGATAAATCGGCGACCCAGAGCGTTGACGCGGGCGAGAAGTTCGTTCATCGCGAAGGGTTTCGTCAGGTAGTCATCGGCCCCGCCTGTCAGGCCCGCGATCTTGTCTGGGTTCTCACTTCGGGCAGTCAGCATCAAGATTCGCGTCGCTACGCCGCATGATCGCAACTCTTTTAGAATCTCGAATCCATCCATGCGTGGAAGTTCCACATCGAGCACCAGCAGGTCGTAGTTCCCGTCGCGCGCCTCCAGTAATGCGACTTTCCCATCGTGGACGACTCGAGCTTCGTGGCCGTCATGTTCCAGTGCCCGCCGCAAATGCGCCGCGAGTTTGACTTCGTCCTCGATCACGAGGATTCGCATAATATTCGAGTTTATCATCGCGCCTGACGCAACGCGAGGCCGCACGGCAAGCGAGAAAATGCTCAAAGCAAGAATGGATTTGTTTTCTTTTCCGTTCCGATCTGTGTGGGCGGCCCATGGCCGGAAAGCACAGTCACATCATCACCAAGCGGAAATAACTTGTCCCTGATCCCGTTGATTAGCAGATCGATATCTCCGCCGGGCAAATCGCCGCGACCAATGCTGCCGGCGAAAAGAACGTCGCCACCAATGAGCAACCGGTCCCCGCGGGAAAAGAAACAAAGACTCCCGGGACAATGGCCGGGCACTTCCAGAACCTGGAATTCGGCACCGAGAAAACTTCGGTTTGGTATTTCTTCGATGAGAAAATCTGGTTCGACTGGCTCGATTTCGAGCGCGAACCCGAAATTGCGAAAGAAATCGCGATCGGAAATCATAGGCGCGGTGAGCGGGTGACATCCGATTTGGCAGTGAAACTGGCGTTTAATCCTGGCAACGTCTTGGACGTGATCGACGTGCCCGTGCGTCAGCAGCAAAAGTTTGGGATGGATATTGAGCGAACGGACCCATTCGCACGCACCCTCAGGTGCGTCGAACAGGATCCATCCCTCCGGCGCTTCGAACAGGTAGCAATTGGTTTCAAAAATCCCGCCGCAAAACGCTTTGTAAGTTGCAGATCGCATCGTAACCAACTGTTTGAATATTCAGCGCCCTTGGTTGTCTATTTCTACTCAAGAATGCCGATTTTGTCTCGTTGTGTTGCGCCGCGGGTCGAATTCTGCGAATGTCTTAAACCTCTTTTTTACCAATGAGATCATCTGTGAGACGATCACTGGCCCTTTGCACGATCCTTTTTACGGCTGCGCTTGCGGCTGCGCCGGCGCCGGCGAGTTCGCGAGAAACGGTGGCCATGTCCGTTGGCCGGCTCCTCGAGGAAGGCCAGTACACCCGGCAAAAGCTCAACGAGGAGGTTTCGAAGAAATTCCTGCAGACATATCTTGAGATGCTCGATTTCAGTCATCTCTTTTTCACCCAGGAAGACGTTGACGCCGTCACTGCAAAATATGGCAACGCTATGGCGGGGGACGTTCTTCTCGGCACGCTGAAGCCGGCTTACGAGATTTACGCGCTGTACACCAAACGCGTTGACGAACGAGTCGCGAAAATAAAAGAACTGCTGAAGCAGCCGATCGACTTCAAAGGCAATGCGACAGTCGAGTTGAGTCGTCAAAAATCGCCGTGGCCAAAAAATGAGGGTGAGGCCGATCAGCTCTGGCGCGGTCGCATCACAAACGAGCTGCTCCAGGAGCATCTGAGTGAGCACCCAATCGAACCCGCGCCGCAACTTGTCTCTCGACGCTATGAACGTCTGGCCCGCAACGTTCACGAGCAGGATAAGGACGAGCAGATGAAACTTTATCTCGATGCGCTGGCGCAGGCCTACGATCCGCACTCCGAATATCTGAGCAAAGCGGACATGAAAAATTTCAGCATCAACATGGGCCTCTCACTTGTGGGCATCGGCGCGATGCTTCGCTCCGAAGATGGTTACGCCAAGATTGAAAGCCTCGTGCCTGGCGGTCCAGCGCAACTGGACGGAAAGCTCAAGGTCGGCGACCGGATCACTGCCGTGGCGCAGGGCCAGGCGGAATATGTCGATGTTCGCGAGATGCGACTCGACAAAGTGGTCGAAATGATTCGCGGAAAGAAAGGCACGCGTGTCCGATTGCTCGTAATTTCCTCCGACGCCACCGATCCGTCGCGCCGGAAAAATGTCGAGCTTGTACGTGATGAAATTAAACTGAAAGACCAGGAAGCCCGTGCCGACATCATCATCAAGAAAGACGAGAACGGCGAGCCGATAAAACTCGGCTGGCTCACGCTGCCCTCTTTTTATGCGGACATGGATAAGCACCAGAAGAGCACCACGCGCGATGTGCTGGCATTGCTCAAACGGCTGAAAAAAGAGAACATCGCCGGGCTAGTCGTGGACCTGCGGAAGAACGGCGGCGGCTCGCTGGAAGAAGCGTTGGCGCTCACC
>JBKOYE010000055.1:0-4801 GCA_046725275.1 Verrucomicrobiota bacterium | reverse complement strand
GCAGATCATCCGCACAGCCTCGATCCTGCAGTTGTTGTTAGGCAACATCGGCCGGCCCGGCGGAGGTATTTTAGCGTTGCGCGGTCACGCTTCGATCCAGGGCTCGACCGATATCCCGACGCTTTACGACATTTTGCCCGGTTATCTGGTGATGCCGCGCGGCGGAGAAGAGGAGACGCTGGAAAAATATCTGGAAGCGCACACGTCGAAGACTGGTCTGTGGTCAAAGACACCCGCGTATTTCATCAGCCTGTTGAAGGCTTACTACGGCAAGAACGCGACCGCAGAAAATGATTTCGGTTACAACTGGCTTCCGAAAATTACCGCTGATCATTCCTTCTTCGAATACCTCTACGACATGGCTGATGGGAAGATGGAGGGGATGTTCTTGATCGGACAGAATTCAGCTGTCGGCGCACCAAACTCACGTTTTCAACGCAAGTCGATGGCAAAACTAAAATGGTTCGTTATCCGCGACATGGTTGAAACCGAGCCGGCTAGATTTTGGCGCGATTCGGCCGAAATCGAGCGCGGCGAGTTGAGAACGGAAGAGATCGACACCGAAGTATTTTTCTTTCCGGCGGCTGGCCACGCGGAAAAGGAAGGCGCGTTTACAAACACGCAGCGTCTTTTGCAATGGCGTGAGAAAGCAGTAGAGCCACCAGGGGATTCTCGGTCGGACGCATGGTTCATTCATCAACTGGCTTTGAGATTGATCGCAAAGGCGAAAGCGTCGGACGATCCCATCGATGACGCGTTGCGCGCGCTCGATTGGTGGTATCCGCAGGATCAACTCGGTGAGCCGAAAATGGAAGCTGTGCTTGCGGAGATCAACGGCTGGAAAACAGGTGGGGTCGGCGCTGCTGACGGCGTTTTGTTTGGTGGAGTTGATCGTGGAGGTAATCCTCATCACGGCCCACAGATCGACAGTTACGAAGAATTGAAACGCGACGGATCAACCGCCTGCGGTTGCTGGATCTATTCCGGTGTCTTCGCCCGCGACGGCGTCAACAAGGCCAACGCGCGTAAATCGCGAGATTATCTCGGCCACGGCTGGGGGTTTAGTTGGCCGAGTGATCGGCGCATCATTTACAATCGCGCCAGCGCAAAGCCGAATGGTGAGCCTTGGAGCGAATCAAAGAAACTTGTCTGGTGGGATTCGGAAAACTGGACTGGCATTGACGTTCCCGACTTCAAAAAAGACAAGCGTCCCGATTATGAACCGCAAAATCGACCGAGTGGACTCGACGGTCAGCGTGGGGATGCCCCATTTATCTTGCACGAAGACGGCCTCGGTTGGCTCTTTGTGCCGAAGGGTTTGCAGGATGGGCCGATACCAACCCATTACGAGCCGCTCGAGTCGCCTGTGCACAACGCGCTTTATTCGCGTGATACAAATCCAGTAGTGAATTGGTTCACGCGTGCTGAAAACCGTTTCGCCCCACCGGGTGATCCGCGTTTTCCATTCGTTCTCACAACTTATCGGTTAACCGAACATCATACGGGCGGGGGGATGTCGCGGTTTCTCAGTTACCTTTCCGAGTTGCAGCCGGAGATGTTTGCTGAGCTATCGCCTGAGCTGGCCAAGCGATTAAAGATCAACAATGGAGATTACATTTGTCTGCTGAGCTTGCGGGGTGCGATTGAAGTGCGGGCGCTCGTCAGTCGTCGCATCAGGCCGATGAAGTTGAAGGGCAAAACCGTGCATCAAATTGCAATACCGTTTCATTTTGGAGCGGCTGGACCGTTGCGTGGTAATGCTGCCAACAATCTTGTGGCCATTTCTGGTGAACCGAATGTCACGATCATGGAAAGCAAGGCGCTCTGTTGTAATGTCGTGCCCGGTCGTTTACCGCGTGGCCCAGCCTTTCTCGATTGGCTTGAGCAACACGCGCCGCAGCGCGGTCAACCGGCGAATTTGCATCCCGAACAGCCACCGATTGGCGGACCCAGCGGTGGAAGATTTTCTCGTAGTCACGGCAAGGCGGGCAAAACATCGTGAGTGCGAAATAAGGAGATTGCCTGAGCGGTAACATCCGATGATCGGCGAGGGAATTCAGAGCACAAATCAGCGCCGGCACAATTTCGTGCAGGAAAATGTCGAAGTCGGTTTCTTCACTGATCCGACTGTCTGCATCGGTTGCAAAGCGTGCGAAGTCGCATGCAAGGAGTGGAACCAGGTGCCGGATGACGGTTTCGCTTGGTCGGGAAATTCGTACGACAACACCGGCCAGCTCGGGGCATCTACCTGGCGGCACGTTCTGTTCCTCGAACAAGATCGTCCGAAGGGACGTCAAATTGTCGGTTCGCCAGATGACAGAGAAGATCCGTTTCGTTGGGTTTTTCTTTCTGATGTCTGCAAACACTGCGAGGAAGCCGGCTGTCTGGAGGCATGTCCAACTGGTTCAATTGTCCGCACTGAAGTCGGCTCGGTTTTCGTGCAAGATGATGTGTGCAATGGCTGCGGCTACTGCGTTGTCTCGTGTCCATTTGGCGTCATTGATCGCCGTCCGCAAATGCTCCCGAACGCCGGAGGCGCATTTAAGTGTACGTTCTGTTACGATCGCCAGAAGAGCGGCCTCACTCCTGCGTGCGCGAAAGTTTGCCCGACTGAATCGATCGTGTTTGGCCGGCTCGATGATTTACGTGCGCGCGCTACGCAACGTGTTCAACAGCTTAAAGAAAACGGTTACGACGACGCGCAGCTTTACGATCCACAGGAAACAAGTGTGCGCGGCATTCACGCGTTTTTCTTAATCCTCGGGGAACCGCAGGCGTACGGACTCCCGCGCAACCCGCAGGTGCCCACGATTTATTTGAAGTCTGCCTGGGCCGCGGCCTTCGCGACCGCGATCGGTGCACTTGTTGCCGCCTGCGGTGCGTTTTTCTTTTTTGGCTGACGAACATGATGAACGAACAACGGCTAAATGAGTTGCGCGAGCAGGCATGGAACAAAGGAGTTGTCCCCGGTCGCGGTGTGGACATTGCGGGCGGCCCCATTCCGCGCAAAGCCGGCTACTATGGTCAAGCCGTCCTGAAACCTCCGGTGTGGACCTGGGAGATTCCTGTTTACTTTTTCATTGGCGGACTGTCGGGAATGGCGGCCGCAATCTCATTAGCAGCTTTCGTTTTTCATCGAGCCGATGTCGCGATCACAGCTATGCGTGTCGCAGCAACAGGCGCGATTCTTTCACCGATTCTCCTAACTATGGATCTTGGGCGTCCACGCCTGTTTCTCAACATGCTGCGGGTTTTTAAATACAAATCGCCGATGTCTGTTGGCGCGTGGATCGTGTTTGGTTTCAGCGCGTTCGCGATCCCGGGCGTAATCGCGATCGAACTCCATGCGCGGCAGATCTTCGGCGGCGGAGTCGATCAGCTTCTCAAAATCGTCGCGGGCTTTCTCGTCGTCGGTTCGGCTTTGTGGGGAGTCCTGCTCGCCACCTACACAGGAGTTTTGCTTGCCGCCACCGCAATTCCCACGTGGTTTTTGCATCGCGCTCTGATGCCGATTCACTTCGGCACTGCTGGATTGGGATCGGCTGCCGCACTACTCGAATTGATTGGCCACAGGATTGCGCCGCTCAATGCGATTGGATTTGCCGCCGCCGCAATCGAGACAGCGCTTTGGATTTGGCTCGAACTCAACAAACACGGCGCTGCCGATCGCGCGCTCCACGAGAAGAGTTCCGGCTGGCTTATTCGTGGCGGCGAAGTTTTCAGCGGTCCACTTGCGTTCATCCTGCGCCTGACAAATTTAGTTCCACTCGCCGCAATTTCCTTCCTGCTAGGCGCATTAATCAGCCGCTTCGGCTGGACTACCGCTGGAAAAGTTTGTGCGTGCGATCCTGAAGCCGTCTTTGCCCCGCAGGAATTGTAGCCGTTTTTACGTGTCCAAAATCACGCGCTCGATATGCGTGTAAATGTTGAAGGACGGCGGTCGCAAAAAACCTATGAGCGTTTGATTGCTGTCGCGCGCGAGTTCGACCGCAAGACTTGAAGGGGCTGACACGGCTGCCACCATCGGGATTCCGGCGGCGAGTGCCTTTTGTATGATCTCAAACGATGCGCGACCGCTGACCAGAAGAAGATGCCTCTCCAATGGCAGCATCTCGTCGAGAAAAGCGCGCCCTATCGCCTTATCCACTGCGTTGTGCCGGCCGATATCCTCGCGCGCAACTTTCAACTTGCCATCCACGTCGAAGATTCCGGCGGCATGAATTCCGCCGGTGCGCGCGAAGTCGCTTTGCGCCTTGCGCAATGCCTCGGGAAGTGACAGCAGCGTTTCAATATCAATCCGGATATCAGCCGAGCGTACCGCCGGGAAATTTTGCCGGATCGCGTCGATGTTTGTTTTGCCGCACAGACCGCAACTGCTCGAGATTGTTCCGAAACGTTTCGTCGAATTCAGTTTCAATTTCATGCCGTCTGCAAGTTCCACGCTGACTCTGTTTTCGCCGCTTACTGAGACGTTCGCGATCTGATCGCGACTGCGCACGATTCCCTCCGAAAGTAAGAACCCCGCTGCGAGCTCTTCATCGTGACCGGGCGTGCGCATCGTAGTGGCAATGGGCTTGCGTCCGATGCGGATTTCCAGCGGCTCCTCGATCGTTAGTTCGTCTGGTAAGTACTCGAACTCACCGTCGCCTTTTCGCCGAATGATCTTTTGTGATCCGATGCCGCTTTCTTTCATGTGAATTGAGCGCCTCAATGGTAGCATGGGTGGGATGGAAATTTGTCACCTGTTCATTTCCACAGGACACAATTTTGTTGGTCATCACGGCCGTGAACCCGACACGCA
>JBKOYE010000031.1:0-15386 GCA_046725275.1 Verrucomicrobiota bacterium | reverse complement strand
AGATAATGCAAAGTTGAAGCTTTTGGCCGGGCTGTTCGGTCTTAACTATGACGATCTGAGGCAGCGCGAGCACGAACGGCGGCTGCGGCGAGCACGAGCCATAGGACTTGGAGCCATCTTGCTAACGGCGCTGTTTGCAGGTCTCGCCTCATGGGCGACAATCGCAGCCAAACGGGAGGCGGCGCAGAAGCGCGAAACACAACGGCTGCTAGTCGCGTCGGATACCAATCGGGCAGAGGAGCTATTTTCCAAAGGCGACAGCTCCAGCGCTCTTGTTTTTTTGGCGCGAGCCATGCGGCAAGACCCCGACAAGAATAGTGCTGCAGCGGACCGATTGTGGTTTGCATTGACTCAACGCTCGTGGCCCTTGCCGCTTTCTGCTCCAATGCATCATCCAGGCAAAATTCTAAGCGCGTGTTTCAGTCCGGATGGCACTAAGATTCTCACGGCATCGCAAGATACTGCCCGAGTTTGGGATGCAAACTCGGGCAATGAATTACGCATCCTGAAACATGAGTGCTTGAAGAACACTTCAAGAGACCCTTGTCTGGTTGGACAGGCGATCTTCACTTCCGATGGCCGCCGTGTCTTAACGATTTGCTCCGACGGGAAGGCCCGTCTTTGGGACGCAATCTCGGGAGCGATCATTCCGGATTGGACCGTGCAGCATGATCGTGAGATCAACTCGGTAGCTGTCGACAGCAAATCTCAGTACGTCGCAACAGGATCGGCTGATGGAACAGTTCGCGTGTGCGACATGACGAATGCCCAGCCTATACCCTCCCCAACGGTTTACCCCGAGAAAGTTCATACGCTTGTATTTGATCCCTCCGATGACACGCTCCTACTCAGTGTCAGCGGGAACATCGCCACTTTATCGAAACTACCCGAAGGTCGTGCCGTTTTTCAACTTCGTCATGAAGCGGCCATAAATTCTGCCGAGTTCAACGCTAAAGGGGATCGCATCGTGACAGCAGATGAGGACGGCATCTGCCGTTTATGGGACGTCTCGACTGGAAACAAAACCGGAGAATTAAAGCAGGAGGCTGAAGTTAGGATGGCAATTTTCAGTCCCAACGGCGAACTTGTCGCTACGCTTGCTGGCCTTCAACTTTGTCTTTGGCAAATAGGCGAGACGCCGATTTGCAAACAAAGGCTCGACCATAATAGCGAGGTGACACACGCGCGGTTTAGTCGTGACAGCCTCGTCATTTTTAGCGGAACCAATAAAGGCAAAGTCCAGGCGTGGAATGTTGCGACGGGCCAGCCGATTGGAGAGCCGATACGGGAGGACGGTGATCCGATTCTCGATCTCGACTCGGAAGGAAAACGATTACTGGTGGCAGCGGCGAAGGGAACAGCGCGGATTTGGAGACCGGCGCCGCGATATCCGATCGGCGATCGCTTTGTTCACCCCGCCGGAGTGCAGTCGATTAGCCTTTCGCCGCCAGATGGGCGCTTGCTCTTAACAACTTCGGCCGACAATACCGCTTGCTTATGGAATCTGGCCAAACGCGACACCCCACCGAAGCGATTTCATCAGGCGGATGTGTTATGCGCCGCATTCAGTCCCGATGGTACCTATGTTGCCACTGGCCGTGCTGACGGTACCGCGCGGCTTTGGCTGACCAACTCGAGTGAACCTTTGGGGCAACCGTTACGACCACCGGGGCCAGTCGCCAAGATTGCCTTCAGTCCAGACGGCAAGCTCCTGGCAACCGCGACCGACGACGGTGTTGCACAGTTTTGGGATCCTGGCTCGTTCCGCGAACAGGGCAAACCGCTGTGGCATGCTCCGAGCATCCCGAGCATCGAATTCAAGGCCGACAACAAGCTTTTTCTCACAGTTGGAGCCGATTCAAAAGTTCAATGCTGGCAAGTTGGAACGGGAGAACCGATGCCCACTCTACTCAGTGACCAAAAAGATTTCACCTGCGCTCGTTTCGCCCCGAACAAAGATCTTATTGCAACCGGGGCTATTGCCACCGGGTCGCGCAGAGGCACAGCGCAAATTTGGCCGTTAGGGTCCGGTAACCCGGTCGATCTACCATTTTATGATTACCGTGTGACCGACGTCAGCTTTAGCCCTGATGGGCACTACTTGGCAATCGCTTCGGAGGCCGGTCAGGTGATGGTATGGAACGTCGAAAGATCGCGCCCTGTTGGTCCCCCAATGTATCTTGCCTCGTCGGTTGTAGCGGTGCGGTTTAGTCCGGACTCCTCGAGAATCGCGACCGCTTGCAAGGACGGAACGGTGCAACTATGGGATACTACCACCGGGAGAGTTTTATCTGAGCGGCTACAACAGTTAAGAGCGGTTTGCTGTCTCGCTTTCAGTCCTGACAGCAGCACATTATTTTCAGGCTCAGATGATGGGACGGTCGAAGCCTACGATATTAAAACAGGCCTCACCTCAGTAGACCGAGAATCCTTAGCTACATTTGCACATGCTATTTCTTCGGTAAGCTTGCAGGATTCTGGAATCACTGAACCTCATCTGGTTGAAAAACTGGATTCCTTGCGGGCAACAGCAAAATCCTTTTTGGCCGGTACCCGCACGCTGACGGATTGGTTCTTTTCCCAACCGGGGCAACGCCTCCTTACTCCCTTTAGCAGAATAGATCTCGCTACGTATATTGATTGCCGTGCCCGAGACGATTCGGAGGCTTCGACTTATGAGATGCTGTACTATTCGGCGGGAGATCCTGTCGCCCGAAAACAATTGGAGAGCAATTCCCGAAGGTCTCCTTAACACCGGTTAGATCCGCTATGGATAGGTGTCCCGGTCAAGGTATAAGTCGATCATAGCGTCCTGCCAATCTGGCGGTCTCACCCGAGGCCCGAAGGGAGTCACTTCCAGCAGAACCTTAGAACCAAGATAACCGAAAGCCTTATGATCGCCGCCTAGTGCGTCGATAGTTGCCTTTGCCAGAGACGAGGTCTGGGGATCAGATGACTTTGCTGCTGTGCGCAAGGTAGGGAAACTGGAATCGCCAAGCAGCAGAAAGAGGCGGACCGCTTGAGAGGCGTTGTACCAAATGTTGTCGGTCTTGAGATTCTGCGCTGCCTTTGTAAGGACGGCCGGAGTAAAAAACGCAATATTATCTTGTAAACGACCGCGCTTTTTCCAAAGCCAAGCTGTTTGCCAAAGCACGAGGATACTGTCCGTTTTTCCAATTTGTTCCTTCAGTCCTGCCTCGAAAAGCTCGAAATGATCGTTGATGAATTTCCAAGCTTCCCAATGGGCGCCATCAGCGCCAGTTCTATTGGGTCCTTCGCTCGGTCCCCTAAAAATATCCCCATTACCAACAAATTTGTCCTCTTGGGGCAAGCGCGCGATGACAGCGGCTACGAATCTTGCGTCTGGTACGAATGACTGCGTGTTGAACAACACGTGGAAAATAGCGTCTCGAGCTTGCGGATCCTTCGCTTTATAGAACTCCTCTTCGAGTCGTGCCTTTAGTTTCTCTCGGTTTTTTAAAAACCATTTCGTGGCATTTTCGCAGTTGTGCGGGGTATCATCGGAACGAAGGTCGTCAAGCTTGCTCTGAATTTCCGTGTCGCTTTGAGCGAATGCGCATTGCATTGCGCCAAACGCGATAGACGCGAATGACATAGCGGCGATAAGCAGGTTACGTGCGTTGGCCACTCGCTTCCTCCCGATGGCACTGGAACGTAGCATTCGGGTATCGTCAATCTGAAACTCGTTAATTGGCTTCGGTAGAATTGGTTTGCCTTCGGCATCGGCATGCGTTCAAATCAGGCGTATGCAGTGCGGCCGCAGCATTTCTCTATCGTGGCTACTAATCTTCTTGTTGGTTGTCCTAAACAGCCTGTTTGCAGAAAATCAAAACATCGAATTGAAGCAGACCGATGCAGAACTCAATTTGCTCTACCAACGGCTGATCAATTCGCTTTCGCCGAGTAATCGCGAACGTTTGCGCGCGGCCGAACGCGCGTGGATTTCATTCAGCGAGAAGAATGAGGTTGCGTTTCGCGCTGCTTCTGAAAACCGGGGGCTCTCTCCCTCAGAACTTACCCAATTACGTATAGCCGAGACGCGTGCGCGTTGCGATCAGTTACGACGAATACTTTCCAGTAACGACGTTTCGGCTAAAGCCAGTCTAAAGGAGGTTCAATTCGCAGACACTGAACTTAACAATGTTTACAAACAAGCGATAGCGGTTCTGAGCTCTGCAGCAGAAACTGGCTTGCGGGAGGCGGAACGAGCTTGGCTCGATTTTTACAACGCGAGCCGTTCTAACGGTTCCGATGTTGCGCTTATGATCATTTTGCATAGGACAGAGCAGCTCCGCGAATTCTATTTGGAGAGAGGCACCGGATTAAACGCTGTTTCACCTGAGGCTGAGAATCTCGAGCCGTCCGATACGGAACAAAAGGTCGATTCAACAATTCCTGATCCCTTTGAGCGAGCCCGCGTCAAACAACCGCCTCGCTAACCCAAGGCTCTGTCCAGCATTCTAATCCTGCGTTTTGCTTCGGATTATATCCGCTTAGGGGAAATTCATTGGTGATTCCCCATTATCTGTTCAAATCGCCGCCGGTTCACTTTCGGTTGGAGCAAGATAGCCGTTGTCGATGATATTCTCTTGTCTCTTGTAGGGGGCAAGCACCAGTCAACAGTCTGATGTCGTAATTTGGAATCTCATTCACGGCTCTCGCCTTGAGGTGGTTTCATCATGGCTTCCATCCACCCAGTGTTCTCCTTTGATAACAGAGCTTCGACGCGTTGGACGAGCAGATGGAAGGCATCCTCCTTGTCGTAAGGCTGCGTTTGGGTCAGGAATAAAAATTTCTCCGTTTTAAGCGCTTCCGCCGTGGCTCGATAGTTGAGCCAATGTTCCTGAAAGTGCAGCAATGCAAGGAGGGACGCAATCACTGCAACCACAACGCCCAAGGCGCCGATGGCAATTCTGATCGCCAGCGAGTTTCCCGCGAAACCAGATAGAAATGGAATTATTGTAGCAGCAACAATCTCGGCAAAACGCAGCCGCTTGAACCAGCGTTGATTCTCGCTGCTCTTCCGGTCGTACCAGCTTATCTGATCGTTCAAGCGCTGTTCGATGTAATCGTCGGGTGAAATCATTTTACCAGGGTCCAACAAATCGTTCTGCCTTTTCAGCGTGAATTTGAACATCAGTTAGCGGATGTAGTAAAGACAAAACCAACGGTGAGCTGCTCTCGACCTCTGTCGAGGCTATTTCACGGTGCCGTGCTCTTCCGGGTCCCCATTTTGACGCGGTGGGGCCCCGAGAATTGTGTTTACATGAGAAACGTCTCCCGGCTACGTTCGAGTAACGATGAGTGTGCGCTTAATCCCCTCGCACGAAATCCAAATGAGAAAACTGAAATTATGAATCGATTCCGAAAACATGGTGCGTGGTTAGCGGTGTCGCTGACAGGCTTTGCGATGCTGTTTGGATTCTCCAGTTGTCAGACCGCTGGGAATCTCCTTTCGTCGACGCACTTTAGTCAAGCTGCCTACGACACGGACAAGGAGCTCAGAGACGAATCGCTGGCGTTAATCGACAAGGCAAAGCACCGGACGCGTTACTCGAAGGTAGCAGGTAAGGTAGAGGGACTCATGCAAAAGATCGATAATGCGATTGGCGCCGAGAAAGGCCGCACGAAGAACGCTCCCACCGTTGCGCAATGGGAAACGATCAGATCGCAGCTGAGTCACTTTTTTGATCTGTGGAAAACAAAGGCGACGCTGTCGCCAGCGTTGGTGGACGAGGGCAGGAACCAAGTCAGCGGTCTTTTCGACACGCTGATTCGGACCGAAGAAGACAAGCGAACGCGCGGTTAATCGGAGGGAGTCGGCATGGTCAACTTCAATAAAGTATTCGACGACATCAAAAACCAGGTCGGTGGACTAGCGGAAAAAGACCTGAAAGACTTTTCCAGCCAGGGAATGGAGGATGCGGAAGCGTTTTTGACCGAGTCGCGCGGCAAGTTGGAAAAATGGATGCAACTCCTGACCGATAAAAAAATCGACGAGGACGAATTTCGCTGGCTGGTAGAATCGCAGAAGGCTGCTGCACAAATGGAGGCGTTGCGCAAGGCGAACGCAGGAACCATGCAAATCGAAAAATTCAGAGATTCGGTGCTGCAAATCGTGGTTAAAACCGCGATCACCGCAGCTATCGCAGCAATATGATTTCGCGCCTGCCGAGGGGATCACCGCAACAACTGCCCAAGGATATCGTCTCCTTCAAACGTCGTGACGCTCAGCTCCCATTACTCTTGGCTGGATGTTATCGGCTGCGGTAGCTAGAACAATGCGAGACCAAATCGATCAAAATGACGAGGTTGTTCAGAACCAAAGTGCGATGAACGAGCTCTTGACGGCTCTGCCCCAGCCCGGTAATCAATTCCCGATGAGCGGTCGGTCTTTAGGCTCTCGTAAAGAACTCTTGAACTTCAATTCAAAAAATTCTATAGGAGGTTCGACGCGCTAAATGAAATAACACCAGTCCCCAAGCACATGTCAGTAGTGAAATCGATCATTAGGTTAAGTAATCGATGCCAAAGAAAAAATCGCAGTTAGGACATCGGCGTGCAAAATCACGTCATTCTCGGAAAGCAAAGCGAGCGACATCGGTACCGGCGAAGGCGACTCTGAAAGAGCGCATCGCTCGTGCAAGGAAGCTTGAGGCCTTGGATGCAGGCAAACCCACCTTCAAGGCATCCGGAACGAGGGCGATAGCATCGCGAGGGCAAGCTCGAGCAGTTCACCCGTTTCGGAACGATGATTTTCCTCAGACGTACATCGAGAGAATTTCGGTAAGCCTGGATGATCCTAATCACTGGCTCACGCTTACTTGGACCGGACCGAATGCTGATCGGCAGGAAACGGGGCCATTCAGGACGTCACCCGGTGCAGGTTTAAGGGGTCTGAACTGCGATAACCAAGCTACCAGTCGGCGCTCCGGATCCAAATGCACACCGAAAGGAACCCACTCCGTGCAAGGCTTTCAGCGAAGGCTTAACAGTGATTCACGCGCAACATACGTTACGTGGTTTATGCAACGCCGCGGCATCGCGCTTCATTATTTCCCAATTGTGCCCAATTATCCAGCTTCTCACGGCTGTGTGCGCATAAAATCAGCGGACGTGGCCAGACTTATCCAAGACAACTCACTCGTTGGTGACACCCAGGTAGTGGTGAGTGGAACCTGGACGAAGCCACCGAGGCAATGGACCTAACCTTCTGCTTCACTCCTAAGCTTTCGGGAAGCGAGCCTGCCACTGATTCAGTCTGGAAGTAGGATCGATCAGATCCGTTCGACGCATAAACGGGACGCCGTCCGATCTTTTCTTTGATCTGGCCGCATCAGTGATTGTTAGCGGTCCCGAAGCACTCTTGTCGTACAACTCCAAATGTAACATATCGCTTGGGACTTGGATACCGACCAAGTGTCCAACCCGGGCGATTTGCTCTCCCGCGCGAACCGTGTCTCCTTGCTTCACAGTCGTTGTCGCCTGGATTTCTCCGTAACGCGCAAGAAAGTCGCCGTGATCAATTTCCAAAGCAAAAGTTTGGCAATAAAACGGATACGGTCCGCGCGTTACAACGCCGTCACCGATGGCGTGTATCCACGTGCCTCTTGCGAAATACAAGTCGCAACCGGCATGAGCACGGAGGCCGTTGCTACGATTAGAAGCGAAGCAGCGCGGCGAATGAATCCAGTCTGACGCGGGAAGTGTGGGAAAGGGAAAAGAGAATTCGCCCTCGCTCTCGGAAACGTTCGGCTGTTCGTCGATTCCCGCCTTTTTTCCCGCGGCGTCCAAGAGTGCATGCCATGTCTGACTGTCCGGCTTAATCAGACCATCCACCGAGCTAGTGAAACGGCTTTGAAAGGTTTCGATCGCAGTAATCGTTTGCGAAGTGGCAGGAGGCCGCGCGATTTTTCCATCAACTCCTTTCGGATCAAGCCGAGGATCTTGAAGGAGCTTCGAAGCCATTTCCAAAAGGCGCTGCACGGCTTCTACGTCAGCTGGGCGGTTGACCGCTCGCTTTTCCCAGCGTCCAACTGATCCCGAGAGATTCGGGCTCATGTTATCCTTTCAGTAGTATTCCCGATCAAGTGCCGCCCGCGGCTTGCAGGAGCGCCTGCCATGTCTGACTGCCGGGCTCGACTATTCCATCAATAGAAATGTTGGAGCGGCTCTGAAAAGCTTCGATCGCAGCCACCGTATTCGAGTTCCTAGGCGGTCGCGCAATCTTTCCATCAACACCCTTTGGATCAAGCTGAGGAGCTTGTAGCTTTCGGGCAGTCGCTTCCAAGAGGCGTTGCACAGTTTCTACGTCCGCTTGGAGGTTGCGTGCGTCTTTCTCCCAGCGGCCGACAGAGCCGGTAATTACTGTCGACGGGATGCTGACGACATTACCCGAGGCGGGCTGCGTTTCGGTCCCCTCTTCCGGCTTGTCTTTTACTCCGAGAGCTACACTCAAGCTAGCGTCCAAAAACAAACCGTTGTCCTTGCGTGGACTCAGGATGGCGACAGTCTGATCGACGTTACTTTTCAGCGTCTTAAAGTCACTGGGCGTAAAGAGAAGTTCGGTCTGATACCACTGAGCAACTTCCGGTTTTTGCAGCTCTTTCTGCAGGTCCAGAAGCCGGTTGTACGTTTTAGGATCCATGTGACTGATTTTTTCGAGTAAATGGTAAGTCTTGGCTGAATTACCGCTCACCAAACCTGCGTCGTTGTCCTTCATTATCATGCGATTAATTAGGACTGCTTCGGAAGGAATTTTCTTCAACTGTTCGGCAGCCTTCGCAGGATCGCTCTTTTTAGTCTCATGTTTCACACTGCCGTTCGCAATCCATACATACACCTTCTGGGAGTGCATGTTGCCGCTGAAGCGATCAGCTTGGCTCATGATGAAGTCCATGAGCACCATATCTGAAAGGTCTTTTATTTGGATGAGTTGCTGAACAGCAGCCTGACTAAGCTTACCGCTCGCGTCTTTGCAGTTTAGCTTAAACGGGGTCGGATTGGTTACCTTCGCAAACTCGGAGGACGCTGCAAAAGCAGCGGCGCCGCCGAGATCGCTCAGATGAGGATAGCTCTCTTCGCCGGTCGGGTTCGCCTGAAGAACGCCGTACAGCTGCTTCCCATCTTTCGTGTAAAGGGCTGGATTATTGTGAGCGTCATCGAGCGCTCTAAGCTCCGTCCACTGTTTTCGGTTGTTCGATCCGGTTGCCTTTGACGTGCCAAGATCAGCCAAAGGCTTGTGTGTCTCCACCGCCATTGTGCGACCGATGGCAGGCTCGACATGTCCGGTATCCAGAAACCTGGACAAGTGGTAGTAACCAAGAATTGACGGGCTATAGGTGAAATGAGTCGGAATTGTCTGTTTATACTTTGCTATGACTTTGTCGTCGCTTGAATGTGACTTTCCTGTATGGGCCGCTGCATAACTGAGACGGCTCAGGCCAGCGGGCAACTTGACCGCATGAATATTTAGTCCAGGTGAAGTGCTGTAGGTCTTTGGAATCAGGACAATATCTAATCCATCTTTCGTTTTGCCGTTATAAAAGTCCATGTCGGCGAGTTCTTTTTCCTTCTCGACGTCCCTCTTGTTATAAATTTCCGGATGCCCCGGAAAGGTCGAAGGTCGGGTAGCGAGCTCGACCGTTCCATTTGGAGCCGTGTGTTCGGTGATTTGCTGTGGACGAGGCGTGTTAAGATCGGATTCTTGCGGCGTAACAGTCGGTTGCTCGGGAGTCGGCGTCACTTCCGTCTGTGTTGGTGAAGTCGTAGTGGTGTTCGCTCCACCTTGCGCGGCTTCGATCTCCTTGGCGTAAAGCTTCTTTAGCGTCCCCTCAAAATCCAAGTCGACCAAGATATCTTTGGCGTCCACTCTACTCTTTAGTGATGCCGCCTGCTTAATGACGCTCGCCTTCAGCTTATCGTAATTGTCGCCTGAGATATGGACGATGTTCACAAAGTAGTCTTTTATTTTCGCGTCCGAGCCTGGTTCGCTATCCTGCATCAGACCGGCCAACCACTGCAATCGGTTATAGATCGTTTGGTCAACGTGATGAGTCTCGCTAAGAATCGGAGCGACAGAGATCGAACTTGTGCCCCACATCATTCCATCATCGTTATCCTTGTACATGATCCGCTTGAGCGACAGCATAGGACTTACTGCTTCGGCTTTGTCCTTGTCGCTTAATTTGTCATCCCATTTAACCTTACCTTTGCTGGTGACGTAGTGTTGTAAGACGGCGATGCTGATATTTCCGAGCCGATCAACCTGCCGAAAAATTGAATCGAGGATCACACCACGGGTCATATCCTGTGCCAGCGCCAGGTCCTGAAGGCACTTCGTATCGTTTAAGTTTAGAATGGTTGCTACTGGCGCCTTCGAAGAGAGCACCTTGTAGAAGCTGTGCCCCCGAATTGCACTAACCGTCCAATAGTCCTCGGGGCTACTTTGTTCTCCGCGGGGATTCTCGGCTAGAGAGCCATAGACGAGTTTTCCACCGGGCAGTACTATTTTGGGATTGGCTGATTTCGCCAAGGCGCGCAGATTGACCCATGCGTCCGTGCAGCTTGGGTGGCCGGTCGTTCGTGCTTGGTCCCCCACCTTCTGAAACTCCTCGATACCGATCGTGCGATAAGTCGCGGGCGGCACCTCGACAAGGCGCCCAAGCAGCCGGGAGATGTAAAAACAGGCAAGTCCCGATTGGGCCATGCTGCCCGCCTTGAATTTTGCAATCTTTTCGCCGGACCGCTTGTTACTGTATTTCTTGGTTATGCCTGACCGATAAGGACCTTCGGTCTTTTCGAATGTCTCCTTGCTCAGCGCCGAGGAAAGTCGATAAATTTCGATTCCTGCCGAAGTATTATGGAGTTTCGGTACTACTCCAACGCTCTGTGGACCGGTTGAGGCGTAGAAGTCAAGACTACCAAGCCGATCGATTTTGTTTTTGTCGGGCTTGGTAAACCAGTCATTCGAGCTCGAGAGGGCCTCCTTTTCCTTAAGCTTGACGTCGGGAGGAGTAAACGGAAACAGGATAAATCGCTGAGCGATTTCGGTAACCCCACGGGGCGTTGAATGTTCTAGTACGGGAGGATCTCCGAGAGGAAGCGATTCATCCGAATCAGAACCCATGTTTCAGTCCTCCAGCGGGTACGAAGCCGTGCTACTACAGAATATTCACGAAAACTCGTCTGCGAAAAGATAAAACATCGGATAAAATAAGGGCGCTGAACCCTGCTCCCATTATGCCGAAGGAATGGTACGTCAGTTTTCACGGCGGCGACGAAAAGGCCACGTTAAACAATATTCACGTCTATTCGACTGACGGAAAAAAATTACGGAAGGCTTTAAACAAAAAGAGTCTTCCGGAGGGCATCATACTTCGTGAGC
This sequence comes from Verrucomicrobiota bacterium, assembly GCA_046725275.1. Taxonomy (GTDB): domain Bacteria; phylum Verrucomicrobiota; class Verrucomicrobiia; order Chthoniobacterales; family UBA10450; genus Udaeobacter. The sequence continues at coordinate 3,979 of JBKOYE010000031.1, read as the reverse complement.
TTCGCGGATTCGTATTCGGTCCCGATCAGAATCTGTATGTGGTCAACGCGTATTTCGAATATAGCGAAGTTCTAAAATTCAAGGGCGCGCTCAATGAAAATGGACAGCACGATTTCGAAGAAGTATTCGTAAAGCGTCATGCAGCGATGAATCCTGGGATCGATCACCCTTTTAATGTAGCCTTTGATTCCAATGGTGATCTGTACGTCTCAAGTCAAAATACGAGCCTCGTCGCGAGATATCACGGTCCGAAGAGCAAAAGAGGTAAGCCAGGGACACCGATGCCTTTTCCTGACCACCTCGGTCTCGAAAAAGTGAATCTTCCGCCTGGAACTTTCATTCCATCGGCCAAACTCGCCTCCAACGGTCTGCTCGAAGTCAGAGCGGTGATTTTTGCGCCAAATAACGATTTGTACGTAGCGGATCGGGCTGCCGATTGCGTACGTAGTTATGAGGGTAGCACAGGGCGGCATTTGCGGAATGTTGTCTCAAGAAGCGATCAGCTCGATAGACCGATCCATCTGTTGCTCAGTCCAGACGGGCGTTATCTTTTGATTGGGAGTGGTGGGAACGATTCAATTCTGCGACATGATCTGCAGCAGGGCTCCACGAGCGTGTTTGTCGAATCAAAGTCCGGAGGGCTTGATGGCCCGGCTGGAATGGCAATCGGCGACGATGGCTTGCTTTATGTCGCCAGTCGCAATTCAAAGGAAATCCTTCGTTACAGCTGGATTGATGGTCGACCACGCGGAAAACCCTTCATCAGCGACTTGCCGGATAACCCGGAGTTTTTAATGCTGGTACAGCGCTGAGTTCCTGTGGTAGCAATTGAACACACTGCTCTGCTCCAAAGGATTGACTGCGTCGGAGGATTGACTGCGCCGGCGAAATTTGGCATGAACAAATGTGCATGAACAATCACCTCATATCGGCGCTACTCGTTGCGTCACTCCTCCTGTCGGGGTGTGCCTCTGTAAACACGGCACATACTCCGCCCGACGGCAGTGCGGAGCGGAACGCAATCCTCCAGGCAGTTCATCATGCATTAGCTCGCCAGGGCCGTAAAAATCTCGTGCTGGTTGTCCCGTACCTAAAAGTCCATAACGGGTGGGCTTGGATACAGGTTAACCCACAATCGGCAGATGGCAGGCAACACTACGAATCGCAATCTGGTCTTCTGCAGGAGAAGGCCGGCAAATGGACGCTCTTGGAATGGATGCCGGCTGAGGAAGGAACCGATTACACAAAATATTTCAAAAACCTAAAAGCCAAATATCCTGCCGCTCCTACCGATATTTTCCCTCAGTGACGGACCGTCTCCAGATGTAAATACTTGCCCGAGAGATAGTCGATTGCTCCAAGTTTTTCCGACGCAAGTTGCATGAGGAAAATAGCCACAATTCAAGGTAGTGATATTATCGAGCTGGATGATGGCAGCGTGAGGTTCTTTGCAGGAGCTACGCTCGATGGGGACGGCGCAAACGGTCAATTTGGTCAGCCGCCGTGTTATGCGCCGGCGTCTTACCGCGGGCCGACGCTCGATCTCCTGGACAATGCGGGCGAGCCCGGCAACTGGTACGGCGTCGTCACCAACAAAAACGGCAAGCCCATCGTGCAAAAAAAGACTGACCCGTGTCCGGGGGCTTACGTCTCAGCTACATCGCTGCATCTGCCAGACAAAAATGGACAGCCACTGCCCGATTCTTCTCCATTCAAATATGTGGATTCCGCGACGATTCCTTTCATCGTCGTGCCCCCGATAATCGTTAAAGCAGTCTCCGAAATCGTGCTCGGTTGCCACTGCCTTGTAACAAATTCAAAAACTGGGAAGACCACCGAAGCCGTCGTGGCAGATGTGGGACCGTCCAATCACCTTGGCGAAATCAGCGTCGCCTGTGCGAAAGCGATCGGCGTCTCAACCGGCACAACTCATCCAGCGAACGGCGGCGGCGCATTGCCGGCAACGATTCGATATCAGGTCTTTCCCGGAGTACCCGCGACCGTTAACGGTGTCACCTACCCGTTACAACGCACGTAGTTCTCGAGAAAGTCCAACTCGTGCTAAATTGCGGCGTGTTTCGCAACTCGCTGGCGACGTTTTCCGTCGCATCGTGTTGCGGTTTCTTACAAGGTCTATGCTCGCTGGCGGCGCTGGCCGAGGAGCCGACCTATACGCCTCCACCTTTCGCCTGCGAGGTTCGTTATCACTTTCGTGAGCGTTTTCGTCATGCGAAACCCGGAGAGAAAAGCGTCTCAGCGCCGGCATTCGAACGGGAGGGTCTGCCAATCTCCCGGGTTGAGATTTCGCAAGGCATAGCGAAACGAGTCCTGGATGGCCGCGTGGCGCATCTGCCTTATCTTTTTTTGGTGAAGGTCAGGCCGGAAATCGAAAACGAAGCTGGAATTCTCGAGGTCAATGTTTTGGATAGCTCACGCAGGCCTCTCATCGGCTTTCCAAAATCGATGCCGAATCCTCTTACAAAGGCAGGAGAGTCGAGTCGCAAAGCATTCGAGCTGCCAATTTCGAAGACGCTCAAGAGAGAGATTAGAGAAACGCTTCTCTTGCCGGAACAGTTCCTCACCCACGTCGACCTGATCATTGGTATGGACGAAGATTTCCTCTCACAAGACTTTCCGAAGTGACAGGAGCCGTGTCATCCACGCCCTGCAGGCATGAGACCAGGACGAATTCCTCTCGTTTCCTATTCTTATCCAGTTTTGCTTTCTGCGAGGTAGCGTAAGGCGCGTAAACTTGCCAGGAAAGATACGCGTCGCGCTAGCCCCAGTCGGTATCGTTAGCCCGATGGGCGGCGGTGAGGCCGTTCCGGAAGAAGCGGTCATAATATTCGAGTTCGACCTTGTGCACTTGGAGCCAGACGCCAGGGACGTGGATTGTATCGACATGCGCCGGAAAGCGGCCGTGCGTTGCGAAGATGTAATTGCAGATGTCGCGCGCGCATTCGATCACCTCAGTCGAATAGTCACTCGCATCGTGCAAGTAAGTTTTGGCAAAGCCGTCTTTATAGATTTGGTCGAACACCGCGGTGTCGTGATAGATGCCCTTCGGGCCGAACTTGGCGGCAATAACGTCGTCGACCGCTTCGGTCATCGTATCGTAATAAGGCGGGCAGCTGCCCTTGATCAGATGCTCGCCCTTATGGCGCAACCCCACCGGATGCGCGCGCAGACTTGCGAATTTGGGAATAGGGACTTGCCACCGCAGGAGATCTGCCAGCTTCCATTTTGGCACCACGTAATCAAAATCAAGCATCTTGCCATAAGTTTTGCGAAACTTGGGGTCGCCAAGCAGGATGGGTGGCAACACCGTGGCATGGATCCACGCCCCCAGCCCCATCGCGTCTGCAGTCAGGAACATGTTCTGAAGAATCAGGTCGGCCTCAATCTGCGTGCGCATCTGCGCGATCGATCCGAGAGGAATCTTGATGTCCTTGTTGAGGAAACCATTCTTCATCCATTTCTTGACGCCCGCCGGGCGGTAGAAATTGCGATCGTCGACCAAGGTCGGTCGCGCGCCCGCCGGCTGGGTGAGCAGGTACATCAGTCCGTTGATATATTGATGCGACAGGTCGACGATCGGAAACAGCAAGGTGGTACCGGGCAGATTCGATAGGAAACGGTTCGAATCGAGATAGGCGGGAAAATCGCGCTTGCCCTCGGGCACGTCAATGCGGTGATCGAGCAACTCCACCTTACTCTCTTCGGCACGTCTCAACAGGGTTTCCTCGCTGAACGCGGCGTCCCGGCTAGGCGGCAGCTTGCGCAAGAAATAGGTGCCGCTGTCGTTAATCATGAAGAAGTGCGTGCCCTGCGCGTTGTCGGGGCTGCCTGCGGTACGTCCGACCATGTTGACGTTGGGCTTGGCCATAATCGGCTTGCCATCACGCGGGTCGTTGAACGGGCGGTCGGGCATGGTCAGACCGGTGCAGCCAGTCAGTGCGATCAGTACTGCTTCCTCCAG
>JBKOYE010000087.1:0-22635 GCA_046725275.1 Verrucomicrobiota bacterium | reverse complement strand
CATGGAACGCTGCTCGCGCTCGTGAACATCGCCGCCGGTTTGACGGCGCGAAACGTGGAACGCTTCAAGCTCCGGCAGTCGATTTCCTTTGCATTGATTTGGGCCGCCATCCTCTTGCCGGCGGGATTCTTTCTCGGCGGCGTCGTAACCTACGGCGGTGATCCCGGATTGGGCGTCTGGCTCGTGCCGATCGGCGCGTTCCTCCTGTTCTACAGCATCGTGCGAATCGCGCTCGACTTGTCCAGGCTTGGAAAACGAATATGAAGACGGTAGCGAAAGGTTTTAGTTTCATTCCTGTCGCGGATTTTTAACTCTTCCCAAGATAGAGCAAACGACTCTTGCCTCCCCAGAGAGCGCTATTGCAGCTTCTTGTCACTCCGAGCGAGACGTGGCTTTCCGCAAAGATTTTTCGCCTGCGATACGCAGGTGGGCGGTTGTTCAAAAATATTTGCCGAAAGCGAAAAATAGTCTTGCCAACCTGTGGAATTTTTCTTAACCCCGTTGCCGTAAGGCTAACCTAACAAAAGGAGAAACTATGACCAGAACCGGACCTTCTAAGTTCGGATTCCTGCGCATGACTCTCGTAGCCGGCGTTGGAATCCCTCTTATCATCGCATCAAACGCATTCGCGCAGAATCCCCCACCGCCACCACCACCGGGCGCTGCTGTGGGGGCGCCACCGGCCTCAGCGGAAGTCGAGCGCATCATCGTAACAGGTTCGAACATTCCGACCGCAGAAGAAGTCGGACCAAACCCTGTTGATACCTACAATCGCGAAAACATCACGAAATCAGGTGAGATCACCACGGAGCAATTTCTCCAAAGCCTCCCCATCGCCAACGCAAACATAATTCCCATTTCGAACAACGAAAACGGCTCGAACACGGCTGTGGGTGCAGCGACGATTGCTCTACGCGGTTTCGATGCGAGAGCGACTCTCATCCTTCTGGATGGGCGACGGGTCGCAGTCTATCCGTTCGGTAACAACCCCGGCCTGGTCAATGTGATGTTTGTCGATTTGAATTCGATTCCCCAAGCCGCCATTGAGAGCATCGAAATTCTAAAAGACGGCGCGTCCACCACGTATGGTGCGGATGCCGTGGCTGGCGTCGTGAATCTTAAGATGCGTCACGATTACAATGGCGCGGAAGCCAGAATTGAATACGGCAACACGCTCGATAAAGACTCGGGTCTATTGGACTCGTACGCCATTTTTGGTGTGGGCAAGGGAGATACCAACATTACCGGCGTCTTGAATTACTATCATCGCAACTCCATCTTCAACCACGATCGCGGTTTCTCGCTCGTTCCGCCGTTCCTAAGCTCGAACGCAAGTCCTTACAATCTTCAGCTCAGCAGCGATGTGGCGGCCGCCGCTGGTGGCAAGAATTTAAACCCGGGTGGGACTGAATTCGCATCTGCACCCGATTTTACGAACGGATTGGCCCCAGCAAACAGGTATCTCTATAACGCGAATGCGCGTGTCAGGTCGGCCTCCGGTCAACGCCCTGGCTTCAATTTCAATCTGTTCTCGTCCTCGCTCCCGGAATCGGAGCGTTATGGGCTGTGGTTGGCCGCTGACCATAAAGTCTTCGGCGATCAAATGGTGGTCTATGCGGATGGGTTTTATCAGAACGTGAAAACGCATAACGAACTCGCGGCTCCGGCAACTGGTTCGTTCCAAACCTTGGGTCAGACAATATTGGCTATTCCGCCGCATTCGCCGATTGCGCCGGGCTCGGAGCCGCCCAATACGCCCACGCACGCCGAAACTGGCGTCCCGGCTGACGCATTCAATCCTTTTAATCCCTTCGAGCAAATTATCTCCGGCGGTACGCGGGCGCGACTCGCTGAATTCGGGAACCGCTTGTTTGACAACGAAACTGACGCTTGGCTGAGCACCATCGGCATCAAAGGAGACAAACTGTTTAACGGGAGCTGGGGGTATGACGCTGGATTCCGCTACAGTCAGATTAAGAACACACAGACGGGGACGCAGGTGTCCGCCTCGCGATTCAACCGAATCTTGAATCAAGCCGATCCAATCTTTGATCCGACGTCCCCGCAATTCATTGGCACGACTGTCGCGTTTAATCCTTTTGGTGATTATCGCGCTCCCATCGCGTCCAATGAGGCGACGGTCGAGTTTGCCAGAGTGCATCCCAAGGATGAAGACACCTCAAAGTTGGCAACATTGGACGCAACCATATACACAACGGACCTCTTCGACTTGCCCGCCGGCGGCGTTGGTTTCGCCGTTGGTGGCCAATGGCGGCGGGAGACACTGGATGAAAACCCGGACATGCTCAATTTTGAGGGCGATATCGTCGGCAATTCGCCAGTTCAGAGCGCTCATGGTGGAAGAAAGACCTATGCGTTTTACGGAGAGACCAGAATTCCGATCTTCAGCCCGACCTTTCGAATCCCCGGCTTTTATTCCCTGGAGTTTACGGCTGGAGGGCGATTTGAAGAGTTCTTGAATAACGACACGAACGTACTCGTGCCGAAAGTCGGCATGCGCTGGCAACCATTTGACGAGCAGCTGACTCTCCGGGCGACTTGGGGCGAAGGCTTTCGTGAGCCGTCACTCGAGGAACTGTTTGGGTCTCCAGTCTCAACGTTGCAGGTTACTCACGATCCGCTCAAAGGTGGCCTGCTTGAATCTGAAACGAACACGCTTATAACTAGCAACCCGAACCTTCAGCCAGAAGATTCGCGCTCGGGCAGTGCCGGCGTTGTGTACTCGCCAAAATACGTGCCCGGTTTGAACCTCTCGGTTGACTTCTGGGATATCGAGCGCACTGGAGTTGTGGCCGCTCCGTTGGCTCAGCAAGTACTGGATGGCCTCGCTCCGGGCATTGTCGAGCGCGATGCTGGCGGATTCATCACCCGTATTATAATCGCAAATCAAAACTTCGGTTCTCAAGAGGCTCGCGGGTGGGATTTCGGCCTTTACTACCAGAGGCCAACGCCTTGGGGGACCTTCATTTCGCAGACTCAAGTAACCTACCTGGATGAATTCCTCTTCCCTCAGTTCATCTTCTCGGAATTCGGAAGCCACGCAGGCAATCTAGCCGGCAGAACTACGGATCCAGGTCTCTCCAATGAGGGTTGGTATAAATGGAAAGGTACTTCCAGCCTCGAATGGATATGGAAGGGCTTCGATCTTGTTACAATCGTGCGCTACACCGATGGATTCAACGAATTTACGCCGAACCTTCACCCACACTGGGTTCACCAGACGTGGTTCTTCGACGCCCAGCTTTCCTATGATTTCACTGCTCTTCTTCCGGTTGAGGAACAACCGGTACCTGGTTATTCCAAAAGTTCAAAAGAGGTCGTCCGCGGCAAGGACGGTGCGCTCCTCGAAAAGGCCTCAGCTCAGACCAGCAATTATCAGCGTACCGTTCTAGACCATCTACTGAGAGGCACAATCATTACTATTGGATGCAATGATGTGTTCGGTCAGGATCCGCCAAAGGCATTCGGCGAAGGTGGAAACGCGGTCGGTTATCCCGGCTTCACTTACGATGCCACTGGCCGGTTCGTTTACGGGCGCCTAACGAAGAAATTCTAGCACTGACGTTTTGGGTTAGGTCTGCGGAGAGGCAGTGGCAACAGCTATTGCCTCTCTTGCTTCGGTCGGTAGGAGCCATCGCCATCGCTTCAATAATTTGCACGCCGTACCTTCCCGGGTGTAGTCTGGTTTGTGAAGACGCCGGTACGGAAAAGCGCCGTAATTCTGATGGCGGCCAGTATGTTTGCCGGAACGGTGCTCGCCGATCCCACGGTTAAGCAAACTTCCAAACGTACGCAGAATGTTGAAGAGCAAACGGTTTTCGTCACCGGTTCGCTTATCCCACAACGCGTTAAGCTGCAGCCAATAGGCACGAAGACGATCTCGCCGATTCGAATTATTGACAGGCATGAAATCGACCGAACCGGGCGGCAGACGACGCCGGGCGCTTTCGTCAACGATCCGTCCGTTCGCATAATCGTTCGCTAATCTTCGGGTTTCCGAGCAGGTGAATGGCGGAGGGGGTGAGATTCGAACTCACGAGGCCTTTCGGCCTTCCGGTTTTCAAGACCGGCGCGATCAACCGCTCTGCCACCCCTCCAGAGAATGGTGATCAGTGATTGATCGATAGTGTAGCAGGATTGGTCCGTCGCGCTATTTCTCCAGGTGAACAGCGAAAATCGTGAGTGATTTGGGACGCAGTGCTCGAGAGACGAACATTTGTTGGACGCAGTAATATGTTCATGTGAACTTATAGCGTGCCGGCGAAGAAGAAGTTCAAGCCCGTGATTGCCGAAACGCCGCAGAGCCGCTCAGCGATTCGGGGGCGCGGAGCGTCCTGGAGCCCAGCGAACCGATTTGAGAAACTGCACGTCGATTTGACTGACGCAGACGTAGTCGATGTCGGGCGCGAGACAGAAGACATACCGCGGCGTCCGACGCAGTATTTTCGCGATGCAACGAGGACGATCATTACCCGCAATACAAGTCCGGATGTCGGATTTGAAACGAGCTTGAATCCGTATCGCGGGTGCGAGCACGGGTGCATCTATTGTTACGCGCGACCGACGCACGAGTATCTCGGGTTTTCGGCTGGCCTCGATTTCGAAAGCAAAATCATGGTCAAAATCAACGCGCCCGACTTGCTGCGCGTTGAACTGGAGTCGCCACGTTGGGAGCCGCAGACGCTGGTGTTGAGCGGCGTAACCGATCCATATCAACCAGTCGAGAGAAAGTTGCGCATAACACGCGGCTGCCTGGAAGTACTCGCCCAATTTCGGAATCCTGTAGCTGTTATCACCAAGAACCATCTCGTCACGCGCGATATCGATCTTTTGCGAGAACTGGCTGTGTGCAGTGCCGCGGCGGTAAACGTTTCAGTGACATCGCTTGACCCAAACTTGCAGCGAGTGCTCGAGCCGCGCACCACGTCGCCTCAGGGCCGGCTCGACGCGATTAGACAGCTTCGCGAGGCGAACATTCCAGTTGGCGTGATGGTTGCGCCCGTAATTCCCGGACTCACTGATCATGACGTTCCAAAGATCCTGGAGGCGTGCGCGAACGCGGGCGCGCAGTTTGCCGGTTATACAATTGTCCGTCTGCCATGGGCGGTTGCGCCGTTGTTCGAGCACTGGCTGGAGGAACATTTTCCAGATCGTAAAGAGAAAGTGCTGCGGCGTATCCGGCATCTCCGCGGGAACCGGCTAAACAATTCACAGTGGCACACTCGCATGACCGGAGAAGGAATTTTCGCCGAGCAAATCGCATCGCTATTCAAAGTCGGGTGTCGCCGCGCAGGCATCGGCACGCGGCCGGTGCTTTCGTGCAGATTATTTCGCCGATCAGCGACTCAGCTCCGCCTCTTTGGCTAACATCGGCGTCGGCGAGACGTGAATCGAGGGCGCTGTTTCGCCGCAGATCTGCGCTAGATTCAATCGACCGATGAGCGCACGACTCAGCGATTACGATTACGTTCTGCCACGGGAATTGATTGCGCAGCGGCCGCTTGAGCGCCGCCAGGATTCCCGGATGATGGTTTTGCATCGCGCCGAGCAGAAGATCGAGCATCGGCAGTTTCGCGAGCTAAAGACGTTTCTGCTGCCGGGCGAGCTCCTCGTGTTAAATGATACGCGCGTGCTGGCAGCGCGGCGATTCTCTGATAACGGCGCGGTGGAATTTTTGTTCTTCGAGCGTCTCGGGCCAACGCGTTGGAAGTGCATGGTTACGCCGGGCCGCAAAATGCGCGTGGGCGCGACGGCAACGATTGATGACGTGTGTTTGCGAGTAGAGCAAATCGCGGCAGACGGCGAGCGGATCGTCACGTTCGACAAAGATGTCGACGTTCATGCCGGTGGTTCCATGCCGTTACCACCGTATGTCAATCGGCCCAGCGACGAAACGGACGCGGGCCGTTACCAGACGGTTTTTGCTCGTGAGCCGGGTGCCGTGGCTGCGCCTACGGCTGGTCTGCATTTCACCTCCGAGATCTTGAGGGAAATCCCGCACACATTTGTGACACTGCACGTCGGGCCGGGAACATTTCTCCCTGTCCGCACTGCGGACATCGCCGAACATCGAATTCATGCGGAGCCTTTCTCCATTTCGCCAGAAGCGGCAAACAAGGTCAACAATGCGCAGCGGATTGTAGCTGTGGGAACGACCGCGATGCGTGTTCTCGAAACAGCAATGCGTAATACCAAACTCGTTAGCCGACAGGTTGAACCACAGTCAGGCGAGACCGATCTTTTCATCTATCCGCCGTTTACGTTCCAAATTGTCGATGCGCTGTTGACGAATTTTCACTTACCGCGCTCGACATTGCTGATGCTGGTGAGCGCGTTCGCTGGGCGTGAATTCATTCTTCATGCGTACGAGGAAGCGGTGCGTGAACGCTATCGCTTCTACAGTTACGGCGATTGCATCCTGATCTTGTAGGGAAGCTGACAGCTTTCGCTACGGCTGTTATTGTCCGTGGCCAAATGAACATGTCCGAAAAACCAAAAGGAGAGCTGGTCATTCAAACGATCGCCATGCCCAGAGACACAAATCCGAATGGCGACATTTTCGGCGGATGGGTGACCTCGCAGATGGACCTGGGCAGCGGAATTCTCGCGGCCAAAACTGCGCAGGCGCGCGTGGTCACGGCGGCGATGGAAGGGATGTCATTCCTGCAGCCGGTGAGAGTAGGGGACACCGTCAGGTGTTATGCGCACGTGGAGAAAATCGGGCGGACTTCGATGACCATCCCCGTCGAAGTTTGGGTGACGCGTTACATGACGGGCGAAGAACTTCGCGTCACGCACGGCGTGTTTACGTTGGTGGCGGTGGATGAGTCGGGAAAACCGATTCCGGTTAAGCGCGGCAGCGCGTGATCGCTGCTGCATTCACGAATCTCGATGGCGCGCTTCGCTTACCTCTTCGAGCGGTTCCCATCATTCGGACAAACGTTTTGCTATCGGGAAGTTGCCGAGCTTGATCGTCAAGACATCGCGCCGCCAATCTTTTCAATCCGGAACCCGAAAGACGAGCCGCCACAAGATTGGGACACGCGTATCGTCGAACGGGTCCATTATCTTCCGGAAGAAAAGGAACTGCTGGAAGAAGTTCGACGCGCTGCAAAAAAAAGAAAGCTCGCCACGGAGATGGTCGCCGCGCTGGATGAGTGGGGGCGTCGCACGGATTTCCTTCGACTTTACCAGGCGGTTTACGTTGGCCTGCGCTTGCGGCAAATGGAGATTGATCATGTGCACGCGCATTTCGCCGGCATGGCTGCGCGCACTGCTTTCTGGATCAGCAAATTCTTTTCGATCACTTTCAGTTTTACCGCGCACGCGAACGACATTTTCTCTCCGCGGCGGTTCGAAATCGGACTGGATAAACTTGTCGATACAGCGCGCGCAATCGTCACCGAAACGGATTACGCCGCGCAATTTTTGCGTGATCGATTTCCAAGTTGCGCCGAGCGCATCCACCGCATTTACAACGGACTCGATCTCGCCGAATTCGGACGCGCAGATTTTTCGTCGACTCCGCCGCTGATCATCACGGTCGGTCGTTTGATTGCGAAAAAAGGATTTGGCGATCTGGTTCGCGCCTGTGCACTGCTCGCAGAAGGTGGGAAATCGTTTCAATGTGAAATCATCGGCGAAGGCCCACTCGAAAAGGAGTTGGAGGAACAGATCGAAGCGCTGGGTTTACAAAATCACGTCATTCTGACTGGCGCAAAGCCGCAGCCTGAACTCCGGCGTCGCCTCGCCGAGGCAAATGTTTTCGTACTCCCGAGTGTGATTGATCCAGACGGCGGCATGGACAATCTGCCCACGGTCATCATGGAGGCGATGGCGACGGGGCTGCCGGTCGTGTCCACGAAAATCGGCGGGATTCCCGAAATGGTCATTGAAAATGAAAGCGGATTTCTGGTACGCCCGGGCGATTCCACGGCGCTGGCTGCCGCAGTCAAAAAGTTGATTGATGATCGTCCGCTAGCGCAAAAATTTGGTCAGGTTGGTTGCGAGCGTGCGCAAAATCTGTTCTCGATCGAGACAAATGTGCGCGAGCTATCCGCATTGCTTCTGTAGCCGGCGCTCTTCAAGCGCTGCAAACAGTAGCCTGAGTTTCCAACCCGCAGTCGGCGGTCAGGCACGACTGCTACAGCAAATCGCGAACGCAGTTGAGCGCGTGGATGTAAACGTGATGCGGTCCGCCGCGCATCAGTTCTTCGCTGATCAGGCTCACGGGATCGTTGTTTCCAGCGGGCATCAACTGCGGCATGCGCTTTTCGCCGGTCTGCACGCGTGAGATCTCCAAGAGATCGCCGCAGTTCGCATAGTTGACGCGAAATTCGACATCGCCGCTGGTCAGGGCTACTTCGTTAATCGGTTGGCCTTCGCGCTCACGGAGTTCGATTTCAATTTTACGGCCGGATGGGTTGATGAAGCGCAGCTCGCGTGAAGATTTCACATCGTCGATGCGCCAATTCAATTGCGCACCCAGCCAGCCCGCAAACAGGAGCGCAGTCGATCTGAAGCTGGGTGCAAAACCGATTCGCACCCTGCTAATTTTAGCGAGGCGATGATGTGAAGCAGGATGATCGAAGAATTGAGCGAGGGCAAAGCGAACATTGTCCAGGCGGGTCCAATTCAAGTCGCAAGCCACAATACGCTGGTTGGCCTCCTCCTGTAACAATTCGAGAAAACGTATTTGCGCGCGAAAATCGCTCCACTCGTGGCTGTCGTAGATGACTCGATCGATCCAGGTCCAAAGTTGCGGGTCAATTGGCTCGCGGAATTCTTCCTGTAACCAGAAGTAAAGCGGGAGATCTGAATCGAGATGTGACAGAACGATGCTCGGCAGATGTCTGGTGCAGGTACCTTTGAGCAGGAATGAAATTTGTTCGGAGCAAACTTGCTTGCGTCCGGCACCGCTCACGTGGCAATGCGCGCTGATCCATGCGCTCACGTGGTCCTCTTTTGCATTGCAATCGGCTTCGATGACAATCGCGCGGCAGGCGTGGTCCTCGGTAATTCTCGCCATCAATTGCGTGTTGCTCTCCAGCGAACGCGGCTCTTCGCTGTAAACAGCAAAATTCATCAGCGAGGCGCGCGTCATTGCGTCTTCTCCGTCCTGCCAGAGTTTTTTCAGCTCCTGCTCAATCTTTCCGACTTCCACCGGAGCGCCTAACGAATATGTTTTAGTAGCCGCGGGCATAGCGCGTCTTATAATCTTCTCCACGCTCGACCATCGCCGGCGAGCAAGTCATCGGCTGCTTCCGGTCCCCATGAGCCTGCAGGATAAAGATATAACTCCGGCGTATCTTTCTTTGCGTGCCACGCTTCCTCGATCGGGTCGATGAACGCCCATGCTTCTTCGACCTCGTCACGGCGCGCAAAGAGCGTAGCGTCGCCGCTCATCGCATCGAGCAACAAACGTTCGTATGCTTCCGGGCTGGGCCTGCCGAACGACGTTCCGTAATGGAAATCCAGTTTGACGGACTCGATGCGAAAGCTCGTGCCGGGAACCTTGGCGTGAATCCGCAGCGAGATTCCTTCATCGGGTTGAATGCGGATGACGAGCACGTTCAGGTCGCGCAGATCCTTGTTAAACAGCACCGCCGGCGCTTTTTTGAAGTGAATGGAAATTTCGGTTGCCGATTTCGGAAGCCGTTTGCCCACGCGCATGTAAATCGGCACGTCAGCCCAGCGCCAGTTGTCGATGAACAGCCGCAATGCGACGAAGGTTTCCGTTTGCGAGTCCGGATTTACGTTTTGTTCTTGTCGATACCCGACAAGCGGTTCGCCGTGAATGGCACCCTTGGTGTATTGAGCGTGCACAACATTGGCAGCGATTTCGCTGCGCGACCAGCGATGCAGCGATCGCACCACTTTGACTTTTTCGTCGCGAATACTGTCGGCACTGAGGTCCGTCGGCGGTTCCATTGCAACGAGACAAAGAAGTTGGAGCAAGTGATTTTGCACCATGTCGCGCAAGGCGCCTGCTGTTTCGTAAAAGCCGGCGCGCGTCCCGACGCCCAACGTTTCTGCCGCTGTGATCTGCACATGATCGACGTAATGCGTGTTCCAGAGCGGCGCGAAAATCGCGTTTGCGAATCGAAGAACGAGGATATTCTGCGCGGTTTCCTTGCCGAGGAAATGGTCGATCCGGTATGTCTGTTCTTCGGTGAAAGAATGGCGGACGACACGATTGAGCTCACGCGCTGAAGCGAGATCGGTCCCGAACGGTTTTTCGATAATGACGCGGGCCCAGCTTCCTTTGCAGGTCTGGTTCAAACCTGCGGCTTTGAGATTCTTGAGGATCGGTTCGAATTGGTCCGGCCCAGCCGCGAGGTAAAACAGGCGATTGCCGCGCGTGCCGTGCGCTTTGTCGATCTCATCCAGGCGTTTGGCAAGCCGCTTGTAACCGGCCTCATCACCGAACTCGCTCTGGTGATAAAAAATCGATTGCGCGAACGTCTTCCAGATTTCGTCGCGCACAGGCTGGCGGGAAAATTTGCGCGTGGATTCTTCAAGGTCGCGCCGGATTTCGTCGTCAGTTTTATCCCGGCGAGCGAACCCGACGATCACCATATCCGGTGGCAGCTCACCATCAGCCGCGAGGTTATATAACGCAGGAACGAGTTTGCGATGTGTAAGATCTCCCGTGGCGCCAAAAATCACAATGCTGCATGGCTGCGGCACGGGCCGTGCAGACAATCCTTCGCGCAATGGATTTGGTTCGGGCTGATCAGCCGCGCGATTCATTCTATCCGCAGATTACGCAGATTTTCGCAGATTGGATAATACGAATTGATTTAATGGCGGCTTCAGCATCCAACCCACAAATTTCGGTGTGGGCAAAACTAAATCGGCAGAGGAAATCTGCTTGTCAGATCGAGAACTTTTTTGCGCACGTTCTCAAGTGCGCTGGCGTCGGTGCGTTTTTCGAGTGCTTCGGCGAGTAAGTCGGCGATTTCCAGCATTTCTTCTTCTTTCATGCCGCGCGTGGTGACCGCGGGCGTGCCGACACGAATGCCGCCCGGCTTGAAAGGTGAACTAGTGTCGAACGGGATAGCATTTTTATTCACCGTGATGCCGGCGAGGTCGAGTGTTTCCTGCGCTTCCTTGCCGTTCAAGTCTTTCGGACGAAGATCGACCAGCATGAGGTGATTATCAGTGCCGCCGGAAACGATTCGATAACCGTGCTTGGCGATGCCGGCGGCGAGAGCTTTCGCGTTCACCACCACCTGCCGTTGATATTCGCTAAATTGCGGTTGGAGCGCCTCATGAAAACAAACCGCTTTCGCTGCGATGACGTGCATCAGCGGTCCGCCCTGAACGCCAGGGAAAACGGTTGCGTCGATCTGTTTGGCGAATTTCTCTTCGCACATCACAATCCCGCCCCGCGGCCCGCGCAGACTCTTATGCGTGGTGGTGGTGACAAAATGCGCGTACGGGATCGGACTTGGATGCTGGCCGCCCGCAACAAGCCCGGCGATGTGCGCCATGTCGATGAACAAAAGCGCGCCGACTGAATCAGCAATTTGGCGCAGCCGCGGGAAATCGATTATGCGCGGATACGCTGACGCGCCGGCGGTAATCATCAATGGCCGGACTTCTTCGGCTTGTTTTTGCAACGCATCGTAATCGATCTGCTCGGTCTTCTCGCTCACGCCGTACTGTGCCACCGTGTAAAATTTGCCGGAGAAATTTGCTGGGTGACCGTGCGTTAGATGTCCGCCGTGCGCGAGATTCATCGCGAGAATCTTATCGCCGGGTTTCAGCACCGAGAAATACACCGCCATGTTAGCTTGCGCGCCGCTGTGCGGCTGCACGTTGACGTGCTCGCAGCTGAACAGGCGTTTCGCGCGATCGATCGCTAATTGCTCGGCGATATCGACGTTCTCGCACCCGCCATACCAGCGTTTCCGCGGATATCCTTCCGCGTACTTGTTTGTCATGACGCTGCCCTGAGCTTCCATCACTGCGCGGCTGGTGAAGTTCTCAGAGGCAATCAATTCGATGTTTTCCCGCTGGCGTTTTTCTTCCGCCGCAATTGCGCCGAGAATTTCCGGATCCACTCGACGCAATGCGTCGCCGTAACACGGCGCCGATTTCGAGGCGATTGATCCGGGTTCAAATTGGCGAGAAAGGTGGTCCATGGAATACGACGATACGTCGGGCGAGCGGATCGCACCAGGGCGGACCAGTTCGCCTTGCTCTACAAATGCGAGCACACTCGGAAGCGCATTCTTGATGATCCGCGCGCAATCTTCGTAAACCTCGCGGCCGAGACCAATTGGGTCGGGCACATCCCGCCACACCGTGGTGCCAGGTTCCTCGAATTCACGGAGTAAGAACGTTTTTTCCGCAGTTTGAGGAAACAAGTTTTGGATCGTTTCAAGGTGTGCGCCGGTCATGGCAAAAATGTGTGTAGCCCGATCGACCAGCGTTGTCGTCAACGGCTCACTGCGCAGACCGCTGATGTCTGTGCTTTCCTCTGCGCAGACTTGCACCGCGTACAGGCTCGGCGGCTGCCCGCGAACGGCCTGCACACCAGCGGAGGCAACTTCAATGTCCTTACGATTTCCAATCAGCCGTCGAAACAGTCCCTCCGCGATCGGGCTGCGACAAATGTTGCCTGTGCAGACGAAGAGGACGTTTTTCACGATTCGGAGCGCGCAGCGAGCGCGTTTCCCAAAGTAGAAGCGAAGCTGGCCAAGTCAATTTCAAGCGTCTAGAGCGAGCGTCATTCGGTTGCGATTTCAGACGACGGACGTTACAACAGTGGAGATAATTGGCGCTTCTCGCCAGCGGGCATTGCGGTTATTGTGACCACCGTTCTATCGCTCTCCAGCAAATGAACGTCGAAACACTGCGCCAGGTGCCGTTGTTTGAGTCGCTCGATGATGAGGCGGCGCACGAATTGTGTGAGCTGCTCGATACCCTTGATTGCAAGTCGGGCACGGTGTTGTTCCGCGCTGGTGACGAAGGCGACGCGATGTATTTGATCGAGGAGGGGAAGGTCCGCATCTGTGTGCGAGCAAAGGACGGACATGAAGTGACACTGACGGAATTGGACCGCGGCGATTTCTTTGGCGAAATGGCCTTACTCGACGGTAAGCCACGGTCGGCGGATGCCAGGGTTGCCGAGGACGCACGCCTGGCGATGCTGTCGCGCGAGCATTTTCTTTTCTTTTTGCGGAGCAACCCAAATGTCGCGCTGGAGGTGCTCACGGCGCTCGCCAACCGGTTGCGGCATACGGACGAGCTTTTGCGCCACACTGCGACCCGCAACGTCAATGTCGAGGAAGCAGCACAGCTTACTCTTGCCGATCGCGCGGCAGACCTCATCGCCGAATTCGGCGGCAGTTGGAAATTTATTATTGCTGCGGTGCTTCTCGTCAACGTTTGGGTGTGGATAAATATGTGGTTGGCATGGATTGGCAAAATCAACTTCGATCCATATCCGTTCTTATTGCTGAGTACTGCGATTAATGTTCTTTCCGTGCTGCAGGCGCCAATTATTCTGATGTCCCAGAATCGGCAATCGCACAAAGACCGGCTGCGCGCAGAAATCGATTATCAAGTGAATTTGAAAAACGAGCTCGCGTTAAATGAAATTCTCGAACGCCTGAAAGCGCTCGAGCACAAGTACCGCGAGCAGGCACTTGAACGAATCCACGTCACGAAAGTCGAATAGTCCGGCTTCGCCCCAGCCGGCGATCATCTCTGAGGTGACTTGCCGCGTTGATACGGCCGATTATCGTCGTGTGTTTCAGTTCACATGAGAAGGCTCGCGGCTACGATGCTTTTGATTCCGACGCTCCTTCTGGCATTGATCGGTTGTGCTTCTCCGGGTCCTAGCCCCGAACAGCAGGCCCGCGACGCGGATCAGCAAAGGGAAGCCGAACGCCAGCAGGCGGACTTTCGCAAAAGCTTGCCTCCCGTGAGCAACCCCGGTCAGGGGTGGTGAGGCACGATTACGTGCTGCAATTCGTTACATCGATTTGCGATTTAACGGTTCAGCGCTTTAACGATTTGACGTGGCGAAGCTCATTCGACATTCGCGCTTCGTAATTCAAAATGAGACATGCGCTCGCGCTGGAAGCGAATCCGGTATCGGCTGGAGTGGCTGGGGCTTGTTCTTGCCACAAAACTGATACCGTTGTGTTCGCGGAGGGTTTGTTATCACATCGCCCAAACATCCGGAGCGCTGCTCAGTTTTGTTGATCGCCAGCGCTACCACGTCGCGGTAAGCAATCTCGAGGCTGCCTTTGGCGACACCTTCTCGCTCGAAGAGCGGCGAAAGATCGCGCGCGAATCTTTCCAGCATTTTGCGCGGACAATGGTTGATCTACTGTGGAGCCCGCGCCTGACACTGGAGAACTTTTCGCAGTACATTGAGTTGGAAAATTTCGAGGAAACGGCGCGTGACACAGGCCCTGAGCGTAGTGTGATGATCGCCTGTTATCACTACAGCAACTTTGAATGGCTCAGCCTGGCCTGTGGTTTTCTTGATCTGAAGGGCACAATCATCTCGCAGGAATTCAAGAACTCCTCGCTTGACCCGATTTTCAAAAAATTGCGAGAGCAATCCGGTCACGAGCTGGTTCCGCGGGAGCGCGGAATCATGCGCCTTTACAAAGTGCTTCGGCGCAAGGGGCGCACTGCGCTGCTGGTCGATCTTACCGTGCCGCCCACTCAAGGCGCCGTGGCAATCGATTGTTTTGGATTAAAGACCAGCGTCACTTCCGCGCACGCCTGGCTGCACGACCGAACCGGCGTGCCGATCGTTCCCGCGCACTGCGAGCCGCTGCCGAATGGACGTTACCGGCTCGTCTTTCATCCGAAGATCGCAAACGCCGGTGAGGTGACTCATCAGGAAATCGCGCAGGCATGCTGGAATTCATTCGAGCCTTACGTGCGCAAAAATCCGGCGCCCTGGCTTTGGATGTACAAACACTGGCGTTATCGTCCTGCGAATCCCGATCGAGCTTACCCGTTTTACGCCAATTTCTATCGGCCATTCGAGGACTTACTTCCGCACGACGAGGTGTAGCCGCCTTGCTGTGTCGAGGCGCTCTTGCCGGCACCACTGCCGAGCACGGCAACCCAGCGCCATGGCTACAACACGTGCGAACGCGACAGCACTGACGCTACGGATCCGCTCGAGTTGCAGCCCTATTGTTT
Source organism: Verrucomicrobiota bacterium (assembly GCA_046725275.1). GTDB lineage: Bacteria > Verrucomicrobiota > Verrucomicrobiia > Chthoniobacterales > UBA10450 > Udaeobacter. The sequence continues at coordinate 7,434 of JBKOYE010000087.1, read as the reverse complement.
GTTCACAACAACTTGTGACGCAGGTCTGCTCACGCCGAGTTTGTCGGTCACCTTCTGGATTTGCGCGCGTTGTTCGTTCACAGTTGCGGCTAGACTTGCAACCATCGCTTCCAACTCACCGACTCTCTTGTGCTCCTTAAGAAACTCGTTGAGCAACATTGTATTTATTTCGTCATACCGGACGGTGAAGGGCTTTCCTTCCTCGTCCGGCGCGACCAAATCGGGATTGACCTTTGCTACTTCCTCAGCAACGAGACCAAACTGCGGCAGTGCTGCGGGGTCATTCTTGTAGCGAAAGGTCACCGGCTGGAGAGAGAAAATTGCTTTGCTCACGTCGTCCATCGGTTTAATCGCTTCTTTAAACCGTGCCGACGATGGCCTGACACCCAATTGCCCATCGGCGTTGATACCGACTTCTACGGGACCGCCATTAGTAAGCGGCGTGTGCCTAATTCCTGCGATGTGAGTCGCGGTGTGGGTTCGCTCCGTCCCGATACGGATCACTCCTGAGTCGTCCGCGCCGCCTTGATTGCCAATATCAATGTTGTTGTCGCCGGTGGTGGGATATTGCCCGGCAAGAAAGCCCAAGGCAATGTTGTTGTCGCCGGTGAGATTGTGCCCGGCAAAAAAGCCCAATACGGTGTTGTTGTTGCCGGCGATGTTGTCGGCGAGCGCCCCAACACCAACGGCCGTGTTTGCACCACCGGTTGTATTCGCCCCGAGCGCCCCACCAACAGCCGTGTTGGAGTTGCCCTCGCTATTCATGTTGAGCGAACCGCTCCCGATTGCGGTGTTGTTGAAGCCGTGTGTGTTAAAAGTGAGCGCACTCACCCCGGTTGCGGTGTTGTTGAAGCCGGTGGTGTTAAAAGTGAGCGCACCCGCCCCGGTTGCGGTGTTGCCGGTGCCGGTGGTGTTATTCAAAAGCGCGTCAGCACCCAGAAACGTGTTGAAAAGTGTAAGTTCGCAGCCTTCTTGGCAAACCGCTCGCGCTTGCGGCGCAAGCGCAAAGCAGGCGAGCGCGGGCAGTATGAGTTTGACTGTGATATTTGGATTTTTCATACGATGCTCCTTTTGTTGACAGCTCCGAGACTGTGAATTTTCGGCAGCTTCGGCAAGGAAAATCACCATGCCGAACGCCTTGCGGCTGGAACCCGCGCTTCGTCCGATCTGATTGGTTCCTATTCGTGAGTATTGACCTGTCGCGCTGTAGCGTTATGGGAGCGGGATTCGTGGTTGCTCGAATTAGTTAATCACACCGTGGAAGCGATCCGTCTTTTTAAGCTGCTCAACCGTGATCAACGCAACACGTTTGTCGCCTGTTTTCTGGGCTGGGCGCTGGACGCGTTCGATTTTTTTCTGCTGACGTTCGTGATCGTGCCAATGGCACATGATTTCGGCACGACCGTCGCCGATCTCAGTTACGCGATCACGATTACCCTCGCGATGCGCCCGGTGGGCGCGTTCATTTTCGGTCTGCTCGGCGACCGCTTCGGGCGGCGTATTCCGCTGATGATTGACATCATTTTCTATTCGCTGATGGAATTGCTCACCGCCTTCTCGCCCAACTTTACTGTGCTGCTGATTTTTCGCGCCCTTTACGGGATCGGCATGGGCGGCGAGTGGGGACTCGGCGCCTCGCTCGCGATGGAAACTCTGCCGACTCAGGCGCGCGGATTGTTCTCGGGAATTTTGCAACAGGGTTACGCGTTCGGTTATCTGCTGGCGGCGGTTGTGTATTGGATCGTATTTCCGTTCTTTGGCTGGCGCGGTCTCTTCGTCGCAGGCGCGCTCCCGGCGTTGCTTGTGCTTTACATTCGTGCGCGCGTGCCTGAATCGCCGGTCTGGTTACGCCAGCAGCACGCAATGGGTGATTTTTGGAGCGAGCTCCTAATCGTGCTCAAGCGGCACTGGGGACTTTTTCTTTATGTTATTTTGCTGATGACGGCGTTCAACGCCATGTCGCACGGGACCCAGGACATGTATCAGACGTTTCTCGGCGAGCAGCGGCACTACGGCGTCACACAAAAGGCAGCGACCGGAATCATTTACGCCTTCGGCGCAATCTGCGGCGGAACTGTTGTCGGTCATCTCTCGCAAAAATGGGGACGTCGGCGCTCAATCATTTTGTGCGCGGCGCTTGGAATAGCGCTAATTCCTTTATGGGTGTTTTCGCCTGGATACTCACTTCTGGTGATCGGCGGATTCGCCATGCAGTTCATGGTGCAAGGGGCATGGGGAATCGTTCCGGTGCATCTCAATGAGCTGTCGCCCGATGCCGTGCGCGGGACGTTTCCGGGATTTGCCTATCAACTGGGAAATCTGTTTGCGGCAAATACAGCCGTTGTGGAAGCCCGGTTGGCCGATCATTTCCGCGGCGCGAGCGGACATCCCGATTACGCGAAAGCGCTCGGCCTATTCGCGCTGGTGATCTTCGCAGTGCTGATTGTGCTCGCCGCGATCGGGCCTGAAAAACGTGGGAAGGAATTTTAGTAACGCGAACTCTACCGGGAGCCGGCTGGCGCGAGGCCGGTGCCGGTGCTGGCAGGTTCCGTCTGCGGCCGTAATTGCGCGGCGATCTTAGGAGGCGACTGATAAACTCCTGCACCGTAACGCTGCTCGACGATTGCTTCGGCAATTCTGTCAGCAAGTAATTCGCGATATTCGGAGTCGCGCGCCTGCTTGCCCTCAGAGCGATTGCTCAGATAGCCGCATTCCACCAGCACCGCGGGACAGTTCGCAAGCCGAAGTACGCGAAAGTTCGCCGTGTGAACTCCGCCATTTGCGGAATTCGGGATAGTCATGAGTTTCTGCTGAATCCGGTTAGCAAGATCAACTGACGCGCCGGAATGATAGTAGGTCTCGAATCCGCGCGTCCCGCGCTTGCGCGAGTCGTTAAAATGTATGCTGACAAAGATTGCATTCTTTTGCTTGTTCTCGATCGCGACGCGGTTGTTGAGCGGAATAAACACGTCTGAGTCTCGAGTCATCACGGTCTTTATCTGCGACTCGCGCAGCTTGCTCTCGAGACGTTGGGCTACATCGAGCGTGACGTTCTTTTCTGGCGGACCGGAGCGACGATACGCGCCGCTATCTTTGCCGCCGTGGCCCGCATCCACGACCACAGTTGTAAACGTTTTGCTCGTGTTTTTTACGCCGCGAATTCCAACCGTACTGCATGCGCCGAACGACGCGACCAACGCGCCTGTAATAATGCGAGTGACGAGACGCAACACTCTATCTAATAGCAAAAAACCGGCGCTCCATCAAAATGTTTCGCTGAAACTGCAACGAGTGAATCTGATTCTGCCAGCGATTCGCATGTTTGCGATATTGCATATAAAATGTTTTGCGCCACTGCGCTTAATCCCTTACCACTCCTACGATGATCCGATTCGCACTCGTTCCATTACTGCTGGCACTGAATTTTTCCATGTGCAAAAAGCAACAGGCCGTTACCGAAAAACCGCAGCCGGCGGGTACCCCGGCGTCCGTGGCTGCTGCGACTGCTGCTCCGGCGATAGCCGCATCTCCCAAGATCACGAAGCCGGTGGTCGATCAGACGGCCCAAACGCTTATTTTTTGTTATCATCGCCTTGTGGACAAGGTCCGTTACCCCGGCACTGAGATTACGCCTGCTGCGTTTGAAGCGCAGATGAAAGAATTGAAAGACAAGGGCATCACGGTCATTTCGATGCAGGATTTACTCGCCTGGAAGCGTGGGGAAAAGAACATACCGCCTCGCTGCGCCGTCGTTACTTTCGATGACGGCTGGAAATCCCAATACGAGGTCGGTTGGCCGATCATGAAAAAATTCGGTTATCCGTTTACGCTATTCATCTACACTGAAGGCGTGCGCGGGGGCGCCTTGGGCGGAGGAGAGGCCATCACGTGGGAACAGCTCGCCGACCTCCGCGACAACGGCGTCGATATTCAGGCGCATACGGCAACGCACCAGGATTTGCGCGAAGGGCACACGGTGCTGGTCATTGAGCCGGGCGGCAAACGAAGCAAAAAAAAATTGACCGGGGCCGACTATGAAAAATGGGTTCAAAACGAAATCGTCGGTTCCAAGGAACTGCTCGAACAGCGGCTCGGCATCAAAGCGAATTGCTTTGCGGTGCCGTTCGGAAATTACAACGAGCATGTGAAGGAACTCGCACGAAATGCCGGTTACGACGCGATGTTCACTGTCTACGGGCAACCGATTACTTTCACTTCGCCGCTGGATGCGCTCGGCCGTTACGCCATTGAAGCGAATAAGCCGAAAGTTTTCGCAGACGCAGTGAGCATGATCGGCGCCTCCACCGGAGGGGGCACCGCAGTAGCCGAAGTCGGTCCGAAAGATCTCACGACACAACCGGCAGACGGCGACACGGTGCGTACTGCATTGCCGCTTATTAAAGCGAACCTCAGCAGTATTGGCCAAATTGATCCCGGCAGTGTGCAAATGCGCGTGAGCGGCCTTGGCCTCGTTCCCGCCAACTTTGATCCGAAAACCGGCATCGTGTCATATCAGGTTCCACAAAAGCTGCGCGACAAGTCGTGCACGGTGATTGTGAGCGCAAAATCCGCAGGTAAGAAGGTCGAAACACATTGGACCTTTGGGATCGAAGAAGGCGCAGCTACTGCCGCAAGCTCACCGGCGACGGCACCCAAAAAATAATCGGGAGCTGGAAGGGACAACGGCTTTCCAGCTCAGGCAAGCCTTTGGGGTTGGAAAAGCGCCTCCATCATGTTTCCACAACTTAGCGACAAACTTCAGGAGATTTTCAAAGATCTTCGCGGCCACGGCGTCATCAGCGAGTCGAACATCGACGCTGCGCTGCGCCAGGTGCGCATAGCGCTGCTTGAAGCGGACGTCGATTTTCAGGTCGCTAGAAAATTCATTGCCCGGGTAAAAGAGAAAGCGCTCGGTGAAGCTGTCCTTCGCAGCATTACGCCGGGCCAGCAGATCGTAAAAATCTTTCACAATGAATTGACCGTGCTGCTTGGCGGCGATGCAGAGCCGCTTCGTCTCGAAGAGGAGACGCGCATTTTAATCGTCGGGCTTAACGGCTCCGGGAAAACAACGTCTGCTGCCAAGCTGGCACTGCTTTTAAAGAAACAAGACCGCATGCCATCGTTGGTGGCGTGTGATTTGCAACGGCCGGCGGCAATTGAACAACTCGCGACTCTTGGAAAGCAGATCGACATCCCAGTGCATGTTCCCGACCCGGGCGAGAAAAATGTGCAGCGTGTCGCCGCAGCGGCGTTTGATGGAGCTCAAACGAGCGTAGCCGCAAGTGTGCAGATCTTCGATACGGCAGGGCGACAGGAAATCGATGAAGCGCTCATGGATGAGCTCAAGGCTCTGAAAGAATTTTTACAGCCGCAGGAAATCTTACTCGTTGTAGATGCGGCGACCGGGCAGCAAGCGGTCAGTGTGGCGAGCGGCTTTGACGCTGCATTGTCGATCACAGGAATCATTCTGACCAAGCTCGATGGTGATGCTCGTGGTGGCGCAGCTTTGTCGATGCGCGAGGTCACGCACCGACCGATCAAATTCGCAGGCACGGGTGAAAAGCTTGATCAGTTTGAGGTTTTTATTCCGGAGCGGCTTGCGGGACGGATTCTTGGAATGGGCGACGTCGTCAGTCTCGTCGAAAAAGCTGCTGAAGCCGTCGAAGCCGAAGACGCTGTCAGGCTTGACCGCAAACTGCGCACCGCTTCATTCGATTTCAATGATTTCCTGGCACAGTTCAAGATGATGCGCCGCATGGGACCGCTGGAGAATATTCTTGGCATGTTACCCGGAATGAGTAACGTGCAGGGCATCTCCTTTGACGAGAAGCAGCTCAAGCGCACGGAAGCGATCGTGCTTTCGATGACAAAGGAAGAGCGGACGCGCCCCGACATTCTGAATGCTCGGAGGCGTCAACGCATCGCGCGCGGCAGCGGTTCCACCGTCACGGAGGTAAACGATTTGCTGCGGCGCTTTGATCAGATGCGGAAGCTGATGAAGAACGCGGGCAAGATGAAAAAAATGATGGCGCAAATGGCGCGAATGAGAAGTTAATTTACCATGGCAGTTTCAATTAGATTACGGAGAGAAGGCGCAAAAAACAGGCCGTACTACAGAGTGGTGGTGGCCGACAGCCGGAGCCCGCGCGACGGAAAATTCATCGAGATCATCGGCACATACGATCCAAAGCAAACTGGTCAGAACAGTTCGTTCAGTGTTGAACGGGCCGAGTACTGGATCAGTAAAGGCGCCCAACCGTCGGACACCGTGCGCAGCTTGATTAAGAAACAAAAAAAGATTGTTGCAACGGAGCCAGCGTCCGAACCCGAGCAACGGAGTTCCGAAATGAGTGCAAAGACTGCCTCTCCCTCCGAGGAGACCTCGAGCTAACATTGCCCTCTGAAGCTGTAGGGTGCGTTGTCCTCACAGCGTACTCGGAGCGAACTCAGCCGCTGAGGACAGCGGACTGTATAGCAGGTAGCTGGGTAAAGGAGAAATTCGTGTCGATTCGTATTGATTCGTGGTTACGTTATTCGGGCATGAGAGAATTTCTCGAGTTCATCATTCGCGAGCTGATCGAATTTCCTGATGACATGGTGCTCACGGAAATTCCCAGCGGCAGAACGGTCATCTTCAAATTACAGCTTCGACGTGGAGACGTGGGCCGGGTGATTGGCCGGTCTGGTCAGACCATTCATGCGATTCGCGCGTTACTGGCCAGCTCAGCCGCGCGTCACGGCCAGCGCGCTATGCTCGAGATTATCGAATAATTGTAGGGTATCTGTGCCAGACGCTGCGGCGTTTCACAGAAACGCGCTACAATTTGAACATTGGACGTTAAGCATTAGGCGTTCGACGTTTTCTTCCAAGTGAGAATCGACATCCTCGCGTTGTTTCCCGAAATCTGCCGCGCTCCTTTGAGCGAAAGCATGATGAAACGCGCGCAGCAGAAAGGAATCCTCGAGCTGCAGATTCATAATTTACGCGACTGGACCCTGGACAAACATCACGTAGTAGATGACGCGCCGTTTGGCGGTGGGCAGGGGATGGTCATGAAGCCGGAACCGATTTTTGCGGCAGTGGAGGATCTGAAATCGAGGATCGAGAATCGAAAATCGAAAATCCTCCTAATGTCGCCTGGAGGCCGGCGTTTCGATCAGCAACTAGCCAAGCAGCTTTCGCAGGAACCGCATCTAATCATCATTTCCGGACATTACGAAGGAGTTGATCACCGCGTGATCGAACATCTGATCGATCTCGAGATTTCGATTGGCGATTATGTGCTCACCAATGGCGCGATCGCTGCGGTTGTTCTTGTCGATTCAATAGTTCGTTTGCTCCCGGGAGCGCTGGGTCATGAGCAATCCGCCGCCGATGATAGCTTCAGCAACGGGCTCTTGGAAGCGCCGCAGTACACGCGACCCGCCGAGTTC
>JBKOYE010000045.1:0-9567 GCA_046725275.1 Verrucomicrobiota bacterium | reverse complement strand
GACCGCATGAAGACGTCCGGCGGGTAGAAATGCTGCATCGCCGGTTTTAACTCGAATCTTGTGAACGTAATTGGCAGCAGTTCCGTTTCGCAGCGCTTTTTCGAATTGATCGGGCGCAATCCGTTGGCGAAACCCCAGCAGGAGTTCGGCGCCTTGATCGGCGGCGGCAACGTACCAAAATTCTGCTTTCGGCTCGCCTCCTAGTTTTGTGGCCATCTGTGCGGGTGGATGCACTTGCAGCGAAAGCTTCTCGCGTGCGTCGAGAAGCTTGATGAGCAACGGAAATCGCGGCGCGTTGCGAACATTAGCGAAGATGGATGATCGATGCTCGATCCAGAGCTTATGCAGAGTCTTGCCTTTAAGCGGTCCGCGCGCGACGACGCTTTGTGCTTCGGGGCGATCGACGATTTCCCACGACTCCCCGATGCGCTTCTGCGGCGGAAGCTTTTTGTGAAATTCGGATTCGAGACGCCGCCCGCCCCACATTCGCTCGATGAAAATCGGTTCGAAGGTGAGAGGACTGTCAATTGAGGATTGTGAATGGCGGATGGCGGATTTCAGATTGCTAAATTTGTAGGGCGTTTCTTGAAACGCCATCTATTTTGGCGCCTGACACAGACGCCCTACAAACCGAATGCGACGCTTCTTTAAATATTGGCTGCCGCTGCTGATTTGGCTCGGCGTGATCTTTGTCGGCTCGACCAATCTGATGTCCGCCGAGCACACTTCGCGCTACATTGTTCCTTTCTTGCTATGGTTGAAACCGGGGATGTCGCCGCGGACAATTTGGATCATCCTCGTCGCTGTTCGCAAATGCGCGCACGTGACCGAATATGCGATTCTGGCTCTTTTGCTGTGGCGTGCGCTCCGCAGTATTCCAGCTCTCCGCACGAAGACGACAATGTCTTTTGGCGCGGTTCTGCTGAGTTGCGCACTTTTTGCCGCGAGCGACGAATTTCACCAGACCTTCGTTAAGTCGCGCACGCCGTCAGTTCGCGACGTTCTCCTGGATGTAGGAGGAGCACTCCTCGGACTATTGATTGGAGCCAGTTTCGCACGCCGGCATTCTAAAAAGCGTCGAGGCGCCGCTCATGGCCAGTTCGTTGATGCGCACTTGTGACGCTCGCATGAAACGCGAAGTGGATAAGCGTTTTCGGGGAGAACGGCGCAACTGGTCAGTGCTCGGGAAACCTCGGTCACTAATAGCTGCTTTTGCGGTGTGTCTTGCCATGCATTCGGGATCCGCGCTGACGGTGCGAGCTGCTCCCCAACAAAATGCATCCGGCAGTAATTCAGAACAGGTTTCACGTGCGCCCGTTATCACCGCAAAGCCCGAGCGCGTGACGCTCAGTGGCGGGGGTGGGAGGACCGAGATCGAGTGGGATACAGGAAACGGATCGCCGGGTTTCGTCTTTGTGACGGAAAATGGCCGAAAACCTGTTCTGTTTGCAAAAGGTTCACGAGGTAGCCGCATCGCACCGTGGATCGGAATGCATCGTTATGTTTTCGAACTCTATAGCGACGACCAGCGACAGACATTGGTCGCTAAAGTAATTGTTTCTGGATCTGGCGAGAGCGTGTCTTCGCAGCGCACCGTATCATGGCAGGCTGTCGGCCGCTGGGCGCTAATTATTGGATTAGCATCGGTTTTGTACTTTGCGGTTTACCTCAGTTCGACTGGCCCCCTGCGAACAACGTTTCCAACCGAGCCGACTACGTCGAAGCGCCAGCTTCATGTAGCCCGAAACCTTTTGCTCGGCATCGCCGCATTCATTTCCCTCGACGGCGTCATCTTTCATTCCGGATTGTACGTCTCGATCTTGGCTCCGGATTCGTACGCAGGTCGTGTAGCGGAAATTACGCGAGCCGAAAGAGAGCGCGCTCCGTCAGGTCTGAAAGAGGTGCTGGTCCTGGGTGATTCACGCATAGCCGAGGGGTTTTCTGCCACGTTTGCGAATGAGCTTGGTTCTCCCAGCGGACTTAAGTTTGTTAGCCTCGCCGAGCCAGCCGCTTCCGCTAACACATGGTACTACATGGTTCGGGAAGTCGATCCCACCAACCGACGGTATTTGGCGATCGTCATTCCTTACGGCCTCGGCTATGAACCAAACAGTGCCGATCCTCTACGAATTTCCATGACAGCGCCGCTTTTGCGATTCGGCGACTGCTTCAATTTTGCCTCTGGTTTTCAACGATGGTCTGGCCGGTTCAGGGCATCTAACGCCTGCATATTGCGAGGCTCGGCCTACCAGGACGACGTTGTTGATCTTCTCGAACACCCCATCGCGCGAATAAGAAGCATTCAACGAGAGCCAACGAGAATGCATTCCCGCGAGGTTTACAAAGGCCGGGATTACGATCTGGTGGGCACATCCTACGACGCTATGACAGGACACGTAACGTTCGCGGAAAAATTAACAGAAGCTCAGAGACTCGCTTTCCGGAAGAGCTTGATACAGCCGGCGCAATCTGACGTGGAATACTCCCTGAAACTCCAACGCGATTGGATCCCGAGAATCATAAATCGCTATTCAAAGAGTTCTACCGCAATTGTCCTCACGCCTGTGCCGCGCGGTCCTTTCGTAGAGCTTCCGGGATTTTCCAGAGGATACGATTCTATTCTTCCGAACTCGCTGCTTCAGAGAACGAAGTTTTCACTGTCGGCACATACGTTCGATTTTCTGGAAAAACCCGAATACTACTTTGACGCATTCCACCTTAACGCGAAAGGCCGGAAAAAATTCACAGAGACGCTCGTGTCGGAGCTAATGGGGCGTCTTCGATCAGCTGATTCGAAAGCACAATCTTACTCTGGATCTCAAATGGCGGCGCAATCGACCGCGCGCAGCATTGAGGCGAACTAGCCCGGAACATGTTATTTAACAGCTTTCAGTACTGGATCTTCTTTCTCATCGTGGCGGTGCTGTTCTACAGCGTGCCGTTTCGCTTCGGAAAAATCCTGCTGCTACTGGCAAGCTATGTCTTCTACATGTGGTGGGACCCGCGGTTTATCGTGCTTATTTTGACCTCAACGGTCGTGGACTACTACCTTGGGATCTGCCTGGAAACTGCAAGCGGCCGCCGTAAGAAGCTTTTACTCGTCGTTAGTCTCGTCGTTAACCTGGGGATACTCGGGTTCTTCAAATATTACGACTTCTTCGCCGGCTCGCTCGCTTCATTGCTTCGGATTCCTCAGTCGTCGGTGGTGTTGCAGATTGTTCTTCCGGTTGGCGTCAGCTTCTACACCTTCGCCAGCCTCTCCTACACCTTTGATGTCTATTGGGGAAAGATGAAGGCCGTCAGAAACCCGATCGATTATGCGCTGTTCATTGCATTCTTTCCTCACTTGATTGCTGGTCCGATTATTCGCGCCCGGCAATTCATTACGCAGATCTGGTCATGGCGCTCTCCGGCGGCAATCGTGGTGCAGAGTGGAATCATCCTTGTTCTCTCCGGTCTGCTGAAGAAGATGGTGTTTGCCGATCGGTTCGCCGTTGTGTCCGATACATACTTCAACGACCCGATGGCGCATCCGGGCTGGCTGGCTGCTTGGTCAGGATGTCTCGCATTTTTTATGCAGGTGTTCTTCGATTTTTCTGGTTACACCGACATTGCCCGTGGTTGCGCCAAGCTGCTCGGCTTCGAGTTCCCCCTGAACTTCGCGCGCCCATTCCTGGCCAGAAACCCGCCTGACCTATGGCAAAGGTGGCATATAACGCTCTCTACATGGGTGCGAGACTATGTGTTTATGCCGTTCAGTCGGGGCAGAAAAGGGCGGCTGATGTTATATCGCAACATGTTTGTTGTAATGGTCCTCGTTGGCCTGTGGCACGGAGCGAACTGGACCTTTGTAGCGTGGGGAGCCTACCACGGTCTCTTGCTAATCGGCTACCGTCTTTTCGACCGGGCAAAAGTTGGAACCGCGATTGATCGAGTCATGAAACAGCGCTGGTTTGTGCCGTTTAGTGTCGGAGCAATGTTTGCGGCTTTTGTCTTCAGCGCGGCTTTCTTTCGCCCGAAAACTCTTCAGACCAGCGGACACGTGTTAAGCGCGCTGCTTGGGTTTCAGCATGTGACTGGCGAGTTCCTGCTCACAACTGGAACGATCATCCTCATCTTCATCTCACTGTTTCTGGCCGTTGCCCAGGAACGCAGCCAATTCATCGATCGCCTGGCGCTGCAACCGGCGCGCGTTCAAATCCCGGCATACGTGTTGGCGTTTCTGGCGCTCGAACTATTCCCCGCGACTGGACCCGTACCGTTCGTCTATTTTCAGTTTTAAGGCGGGGATATTTGAACTGTCCACGCAAAATCGGCGACACGAGACACGAGAAAAATGGGCCTGACTGGGCTCGAACCAGTGACCCTGCGCTTATCAAGCGCATGCTCTAACCAACTGAGCTACAGGCCCCGATTGGCGGCAGAGCCGCCGGATTTTCGATTTGGGATTTGCAATTTTCGATTTGGAACAAGTCACGCGCAAGCGTCGATTTTCAAAAATCTGAAATCGGCAATCTGCAATCGGAAATTTCAAGTGGAGGCAAGGGGATTCGAACCCCTGACTTCCAGCTTGCAAAGCTGGCGCTCTACCAACTGAGCTATGCCCCCGCAGGAAATTTCGAATGTCGATTGCCGATTTTCGATTGCAAGGGAATAAAAGCAAAATGCCGGATGTCGATCAAGCGAGTCGACATCCGGCACGCGTTGTTTCTCTTGTCTGTTTTATTGCGAAACGGGCACCGCCAAATACGCCGTTAACACGCCCGCAATTGGATCGACAGATCTACCTGTAATCTCTCCGTTGTTATTTATGTCTTTGGCGCTTTCAAGATGAGCAGAATAGCTGCCTTTCAGTTCGTTGAGATCTGTAGGTACAGTACCGTTGGTCCAAACAACTGCACGACAATCAACAAAGTCCGCGTCGCATGAGATACCGACTATCTGACGACGTTCGTTAATACCGTAGGCCTCACTATCCACATGTGCCGGTACGCGTCGCTGCAACGGTTTGAGCTGTCGGATGCCGTCCTCCCTGGTCCAGAGAAAAGCGTGTACTATGTCGCCTTCCACAAAGGCGGGATCGCCGGCAAACCCGACTACATCGCCTCGTTGATTGATTGCCGTCGGCGTATTCCACCACGGGGCTGGCGCATTTGGATAAATATCAGTCACGGTGCCATTTTCCCATAGCACGGCATGCTTGGCGGTATGTCTTCCGACGGCCTGGTCGCAGATACCCGAGATGCCCACGATTTGACCATTATCATTGATCGCGGTCGCAGCTCCTGAGCTGTCGCCGGGGATTAGTGGCAGGTCTTGGATCTGGTCCGGTGGTCCCAGAGCCCACAGTGCTGGACGAAACTGTAGGACCTGAGGCGATACGCAGGTCGGGTCATGAACATCGTTTTCCGCCCATCCGACTGCTTGACGGAGGTTGTTGGCTCCTGTGGTAAAGCCGTTGTTGCCACCCGGAAAGTTGGGAAGTCCCCTCATCGGGCCCTGCCCGTCTTCCCAGACAAACCCGAGATTGATATAGCCGACGTTGTTAGGCGTACTATAGAAAGCCGCGCTACTCCAGGCTTCCCCAAGCGGCTCCGGGTCGGCAGTTTGGGAAATACCCACGATGATACCCGCAATATTTTTCACGTTCCACGTGACACTGCTGTTTGGTCCGCCGAGTGTATCAAGGTCTGTGAGCACACTATTGCGCCACAGCGCGGCGTGCCGGTTCCTATCCGGCAGTCTGGCATAGCCTGCCACCCAGGTCTGGTCATTGATACTATTTCCCCCGTTGCTCGTTCCGCCAAGCCCGGGAAGATCCGACACCTGATATTGTAGTCTTGCCCTGGTTGCTTCCGGTTTCTGTGCATGCAGCGACGGCAGGATCGCTCCGCAGCAGACCGTAACCAGAACGATGAAGAGAATTTTGTTAGCTCTTTTGGTTGTGAATTGTGTTGTCATATTTGTCTCCTTTGTTGAATTTTCATGACAGCATCTTAGGGACGGCTCGTGAATCACCGCCAGAGCCACTTCGTAGGTTTGGTACGGTCCAATTGATCAGATGGTCGCCTTAGCGGTTCGACGGCGGCTGAAGACGGATGGCGAATCAGCGCTGCGGCCTAATTTAATTTTGAATTCAGCGCCGCGGCGAACTTGCCAAGGCCCTCACGGATTTGTGCTCGAGACCACGCGGCGAACCCAAATGTGAGTGCGGGCTTCGGCTCTACTTTCATAAAGCACGAAGACAACGGCGAGGGCCTGAGACCGGTGTCAGTGCAGACGCGCGTGATCACCGGCATGTGTTCTTTCTGTCGCACCCAGGCGACAAAGTGTAATCCAGCTTCAGGGATTTCGAGAATGAAGTACTTGCCTAACAATTTGTTGAATTGTTCGATAAAAAAGTCACGTCGGTCCGAATATAATTTTCGCATCCGTTTGATGTGAGTGAGAAAAAACCCTTCTGTTAGGAATCGGGCCAATGTCGCCTGATCGATGGCCGGGGAATGTTGGTCAATCACCGCCCGAATCTTAATCATCGGTTCGACCAGTTGATGTGGCGCGATGATGTAGCCCAGTCGCAACGATGGGTACAAGATCTTGCTCATCGTGCCCGAGTAAATGACACGACCCACATTATCCAAGCCCTGTAGACATGGGAGTGGGGGACCGGTGTAACGAAATTCCGAGTTGTGATCGTCTTCGAAAATGTAGGCGTTGCACGCGCGCGCAAAATCGATCAAGGCTGTCCTCCGCGAGAGACTCATCGTCATGCCGAGCGGGAATTGATGGGAAGGAGTTACGTAAATTATTTTTGGCGAGCGCTGTTTCGAGGGCCGCGCGATTGTGATTCCTTCTCCATCAACAGGTCTTGGCACCACATTCGCCCCGGCAAAGCCGAACGTTCGGCGAGCTTGGTAAAATCCTGGGTCCTCAATCCACGCAACCTCGCCGCGATTTACTAAAGCCATCGCGCTGATCATCATTGCCTGCTGCGTGCCAGCGGTAATGATGATTTGATCCGGATCACAGCGCGCGCCTCTGTAGTCGCACAAATAAGTTGCCAATGCCTTGCGCAGCTCGGGATCGCCACGGCTTGACGCATACTGAAGCAGATGCGCTCCTTTTTGTGCGAGAACTTGCGATCTGAGTCGTTCCCAAACTTCGATGGGAAATTCATCCAGGGCAGCGACAGCTGGAACAAAGGAGACGCCGGGCGGCCCGGCGATTCCGAAATCGAACTGCTTACCGGCCCTGTGATCGGGAATATCTTTTACCCGATTAGAAAGCCGCGCTGGACGTTCTGTGGTTGGTGCTGCTTTTGTCGTTCGCGCACTTAGGAAGGTTTCAGGCAACGCCTCCGAGATGAAGGTGCCCGATCCAACTTTAGATTGAAGATATCCTTCCGCATGAAGCCTCGAAAGTGCGAGGTTTACGGTGAAGCGTGACACTCCGAAATCGGCGGCCAGTGCGCGGGAAGATGGAAGTCGCGACGAGTTATTGTTGAAACTTCCTGACGCGAGTTCATCACGAATCTGGCGATAAAGTTGTTGATGCAATGGTTCGGCCGCTGCGCGATCCAGCCGGACCATTTCAAAAGCCACTATTGAATGGCGACGCCGCTTTTTGATGACGCCTTTGTCGATGGCGGATTTCATTTCGTGGGATTGCCTGTGGAAAAGTGACTCTTCTCGTAAACCGTCGCTAGTCGCAAGCTTTCGCCAAAGTGGTCTGGCCATTTCGCTCCAAGTGGACTGTTGACCACATTACCACATCGCCAGAAGCTTTCGTTCAAATGCAGACTCAAACTCCCTGTACCGATTACATTGAAACAAAAGGCCTTATTTATTTTGCTCGAATGCTGGACAAGATCCGGCTAAAGGCCGCCGACAAATTGCCGCCAGAATATTTTACCGGTGTAGAGGATCCGACCCACTTCGATGCGCGTTGCACGAGATTTCTCGGCGTGAATTACGATGAGCTTGTGAAGCGAACGCTGCAAGGCGGATCGAATGAGGAAATCCTGGAATGGTGCATTAGGCACGGCCGACGGCCCAGCGAAGAGGAAATTTCTATCTGGAATACGTTTCTAAGAAAGCGCGGCTGGCGAGACGAGGCGAGCGAGGAACTCGCCGAGTCGAAGAAGGAAGCAGGGTTCGGCGATCGTGACGACATCCAAACCTGGATGGACCTCCATGATGCGGAGGAAGGAAGAAAACCAGCGTTCTCCCAAGGCTGAGAGGGATGATCTGCAGCGTTGATAAGGTCGGGAATACTGTTGTCGCCACCTGTCTTACGCCATGAAATTGCAGTCAATTTATTGGCTAAGCATCCTGCAATTGACGTTAACTTGTGTAACAGCAGATGAATCGCCCGCTCCCGCTCCTGGCGGATCACACGATTTTGATTTCCTGATCGGCAACTGGAAGGCTCACGTGCGCCGCCTTCCCGATCGCCTTGTTGGCTCCAATAATTGGATCGAGTACAACGGCATCTCGAATCACAAGAAGCTTCTCGACAGCAACGCGAACTTTGAGGAATTCGAAGTCGACAATCCAGAGAAGCATCTGCACATCAAGGCACAGACACTAAGATTATACAACCCCGACACGCATCAATGGAGCATCTATTTGCTCGATTTGGACAAAGGCGTTCTGAGCGTACCGCCAGTCGTTGGCGAATTTAATGGGAATAGCGGCGAATTTTACGACCAGGAACAATACAAAGGGCGTGCGATTTTTGTCCGCTACGTCTGGCTAAACATCTCGCCGAAGTCTGCGCGCATGGAACAATCTTTCTCCGATGACGGTGGGAAGACCTGGGAGACAAATTGGATCTGCGAACTAAGCCGGTAGTCAGGGATCCGGATACAATATGAAAACTGTGACGCTTATTGCCCTTTTGGCTGTGTTGACCTGTCGATTTTCATCTGCGCAAACGCCCGCGCAAGCAGAAGTGCTCCAATTCGAGCGCGATGCGTGCAAAGCATTTCTTGACGCTGACGTGTCTGCACTGGAGCGCGTACTAACTCCGGACTTCACGCTGACGCTCTCGAGTGGCGAAGTGAGTACGCGTGCGGATGAGATCAACGAGCTACATAGCGGGAAAGTCCATTATGACGTATTTGAAAACTACGACATGCTAGCGCGGCTTTACGGCAATGACATGGCAGTTGTTCTCGGGAAAACTCGCGTGAAAGGAACAGCGGAGGGCAAACCGTTCGATCGAGTCGTGCAGTTCACGGACACGCTGATTAAGCGCGATGGTCGTTGGCAGCTTGCTGCCGGCCACGTTTCGCGGGTCGAGAAGTAGCTCGGCACGCTGCACGCCTGCGTTCCTCTTTTCCTGATTCACTCACAACAAAATGCCGGATGTCGATTCTTACGATTCGTCATCCGGCATTGCAGTCGATGTGCAGCAAAGACTGAATTGTGCGTTACCGTGATCTCCTTTGAAGCTCTGGTTTCTTTCGATTCCAAAGTCTTCACGGCATGTCCGTTTGGATGATCAATTGATTCACCCAAAGGATTTAGCCGTCGACCTATGCTGACTCGCAAGTTTCGTCATTCC